>DATNQC010000025.1:0-3075 GCA_036702885.1 Oculatellaceae cyanobacterium
CACTGAATGATAGAACGGGCCAACTGGGTGGGATTGTGGCGAACCGCCTGCTGTTCCGACTCATCGACCAATAATTTTTCCACCACCCGAATGCCCATGCTTTCGCAACGCTCCCGATCCAGCACCACCGGGTGGTAACCATAGCTTTGGTATTTTTCCAACAGGGCGTCCGGAAGCCAGTTGTTGACAATCACCCCGTTCACTATGTTGGGATAGTTGCAGTGGGACAAAATGGCCTGGATATGATCGCCCACGGTGTAATCATCCGTTTCCCCGGGCTGGGTCATGATATTGGCCACATACAGCTTGGGCGCATGGCTTCGGGAGACGGCCTCCGCAATTTCCGGGATAAGCAGGTTCGGCAATACACTGGTATACAGGCTTCCCGGCCCCAGGATAATCAATTCAGCGTGTTGAATGGCGTCAATGACCTCCGGCAGCGTATGCGGGCATTCCGGAATGCAGCGCAAGCGGCTGATGCGTCCCTTGGCTTCCGGAATCAGGGATTCACCCACCACGACGGTGCCGTCTTCCATCTCCGCCGCCAGCTTAATATTATCCAGCGTGGATGGCAGAACCCGCCCCGATATGTTCAATACTTTGGAAGATTCCTTGATTGCGGAGAACATATCTCCGGTAATCTGGCACATGGCCGTTAAAAACAGGTTGCCAAAGCTGTGCCCTTCAAGACCGGGACCGGTTTTAAACCGATACTGGAACAGTTCCGTAATGAGATCTTCCTCATCAGCCAGTGCGGCAATACAGTTCCGGATGTCGCCCGGCGGAATAATGCTGTGCTCCAGACGCAAACGGCCGGAACTGCCGCCGTCATCCCCGACGGTGACAATCGCCGTGATGTTTGAGGTATAGCGCTTCAAGCCTCTCAGCAGCGTGGAAAGCCCCGTACCCCCACCAATAGCGACAATGCGCGGCCCGTGGATCAACTTATTCTGACGGTAGAGCGCCTCCAGCAGATCAGAGCTATTACCTCCATTTCGGAGCGCATGCTTGACCGTGGTATACGTTCTGCGAAGGCCAAAGTAAAAGAACACCAACCCAATCATCAGCAGTATCGGCCCGCTGATGGTAGACGGGAACATCTTGGCCAGCTCCCGCATCACTTCAATTGCAAAGGTCACCGGCTGAAGATTCAGCAGTAGGGCCATTCCCAGGAAGATAAAGGCGAAACCGGCTGCGGCAAGACCTATCCACCGCTTAATGGACAGGCCCGGCAGTAACCAAGTAGCCAGACGAGGGAACTTCATCATGCCTGGGACATTCTCCTACTGAGGGCATTACAACCGGACTGCGAGTCATTCGCCTGCCCACCACCAAAATCATCTTAACATCTATCAAAGGGAAATAACACATGGACGCCTGGACGGTTTTTCCAATGCCTCTCGCCATGTCAATTCCCTTTGAGCGGCCCGGCTTATAGCCAACCTGAGGCATTGATATCAATCAGCGGAAGTGATACAGGCTGAATCAACAATTGCCCGACTTTCTCAGCCACATCAACGGCATTTGGCAAAATCGGGTTGATATGAAGCGACTTGCCCTTGATGGGTACGGATTTTCCATCCTCAGCCGTCAACGTGCCGTGCTGAATAAACTGCTTGGCCTGATCCATAATCCCTTGCGGCGGCAGAAAGTCCTGTATTCTGGCAACAGAAAGTTGACCTTGGGCAGTATAACGCTTACCCAGATAAATTTCCGGAGCAGTTCTCAAGCCCACTTCCTCCTCAATCCGCGTTAGAATGGGTCCCGGAGGCCCCACCAGGACAAACCAGGAGTTCATGCGATGCAAGGCGCGGGCCACGGTCAAAGCTACTTCCGGGTTATCAATAAACGCGGAATACAAAGCGCCATGTGGACGAATAAACTCGATATCCAGCGCTTCTGAACGAATCATCGCCTGAAACGCACCCACCTGAACATAAATCCAAGCCGTCAAATCCTCTTCAGAAAGCTGCATCGGCTCATAGCCGCATCGTGCCGGATCCGGAAACCCGATATGCGCGCCAATCACACAATTAAAGCGCTTGGCCTGGCGGATGCATTCCAGCAACTCCTTGGGATCGCCATCGTGCACAGCACAAGGAATACTGACGGATGTGACATGGTTCAGCAGTGCATAATCAGTCCGCTTGAAAAACGCCAAATCCCGCGTTTGTCCAAGGTCAGTATTAAGGTCCAGAAATCGTTTGACCTTATGATTTGGAAGAATTTTTTTCGCTAAATCAACGCTTTTAGGCATAAAAATCACATTCTCATTGTCTCAATGATACTGGAATTGCGCGTTTTTTCAAAATCCATCGCCTCAGCAGATTCAACACGCAACACCAATCAGTACAAAATCAGCCATAACGCCATCCGGATCTGGCGTACCAGCCCAAACAGGAGCAAACAGGCCAGCATATCGTATGGCAGGCGCTCAACGGTCATTTGAAGCAGCCAGGGAGCGAGATCGCCACGGTCAAAAATGCCCAACGCCGCCAACGCCGTCGCATAGGCCGCACCAATGGCATGCACGAACAAGGCTGCACCCAGCGCCTTACCGCAAAGCCTCAGTGAACGACTTCCCTTTTCCGTCTTCTGCAGCGCTTTGTGGAAACTCCGGGACATTCTGGAACCCACCAGCAACGCCGCAAGAAGATATCCAAAGCCCGGCTCCATGAGATACTGCCAGCCACCGCCACCAGAAAACAGCGGCAGCCAGAGCAAGCCAATCAAAAGAAACAGCAAAATAGCGGCTGGCCCCATAAACGGCCCCAATATAACCGCCGTCAAAAGCATCAAAGGCAGTTGCACGGTATATTCAAGCTGCACCGGAAGCGTATCCAGCCAGGCATGAAGCACATTGGGAACAGGCCAGACTATAAACCCGGAAAGCACAATGCAAACCGAAAACAGCGCCGCAAGCAACAGTCCGTTCAGGCTGATCCGAGGGGGATAAATCGCCCGATGCCAGACCGGCTTTGTTGGTGTTGCGGACCAATCATGCTCGGACAAATTACGGAAGAGCTGTTCTTCCGTGCCAGACATTGGAATGACCGTATCCTGTCCCATTATGAC
>DATNQC010000035.1:0-5587 GCA_036702885.1 Oculatellaceae cyanobacterium
CTGGGCAGCCTTCCGAAGGCGTTACGGAAGCAACGCTGACCCTGGCAAGGATTTTGGCGGGGGATCAGGAGCTGAAAAGCAAGTTTGAGCAGTCAGAAGATGACTTTGGACTGGTGGAAGTCATTTTTCTGATCTTGATACTGCTAATATTCTTTTGGCCTCGTCGTGGTGGCCGTGGAGGCGGATTCTACGGCGGAGGCTTTTATGGCGGCGGTTTTGGAAGCTCCGGTGGCGGTGGGTTTAGCGGAGGCTTCGGTGGCGGCGGCAATTCCAGTGGTGGAGGCGGTGCAGGCCGTTAGTGCCTAACGCCAAGGCATGTTGGGTGTGTCTTCCGGCTGGCGTTTGGCGGTTTCCTCATTGATATCGTGCTTGGATGCGCCGGGTGGGCAGTTGAGCGCGCCGTCACAATCATCCGGCGGTTTGATATACCGGTAGTGGCCAATCACGCTTCGCACGGAAACAGGTGGCAAATCTGTCGGCGCAGGACCTGGTTGAACGTCGCCCACGGCGTCCAGCCAGACGGGGGCGGTCAGCGTATTTGTTTTGGCATCCCAGGTGTATTTCTCTTTAGCAAGCAGCAGGGATAAACGTTTTGGTTTTCCAAAGAAGGGAAGAAGCCGGATATCCTGCTTGTCACTTGAATCCGAAATATACTTCCAGCTGCCAACCAGCCGACCCCGACGGGTTTCACTATCCCACAGGCGTCCATCAGGCGCTAGGTAATACCGGCGGGCAACGGTGCTGCCGCCATTTCGACTGGTATCCACGCGAACGTCGGGATTTTGCTTGTTCAGGCGCGGTATGAGGCGGGTGAGATAATGAAATTCCGAACGCCCGCCCGGAGTGGGGCTAATAACCGGTTGACGGTTGGAAACGTTGGTGGCAAGCCCGGTTGCCGAGGCAATGCCGGCCTCATTCAGCGCATTCGCAATCCGCTGGATGTTCTCGTCACCGTAGTCGAACCAGTCGCTATGTCCGGCTTCCAGATATGCTTTTGCCCCTGCATTTTGGTATAGAGCAATAAGCGCCCGGATCGCCCGGATACGCTCGGTATAGATTTTTTCCGACTCCGCACTGTAGTTGTTATCCAGTCGGTACTGCACGGCAAGCGGCAAGCTGTCCGGCTCCAGGTAGATAATGGGCCGGATGCCGGTTTCCTCGACAAAGCGTTTGATGAGTTTTGCGTTTTCCCAATTGTCTGAATAATAATCAGAGTAATTGGAGAAACCACCCTCGGAAGATTGTCCCAGATCGCGCAGGGGAATTGTATAGATGACCAGTTCCGGCACCTGGTTTGCTTGAGCTGCTGCATTTAAAACGCGGCGTAGCAACGGCAGATTGGTGCCAACGCGGTCGTAATTGCTGAGCCAAACAGCGTGGGGCTGGCCGTATAGTTGGTAACTGCGCGTCCAGGTGGGCTTGAACAGGTTTTCAGGCGTCAATGCCGAACTGTTGTCTGTCATCAATATGGCAACGCAAATCGCAAGTATGGAAATACTGCCCAAGGCTAAAAACGGCTTTGCCCACCGACTCATTGAGAAATAACCTGTAGATGGACCAAGTAGGCGCACAGCACGCCCAGACAGGCCCCGGCAATGACCTCATAGGGGGTATGCCCCAATAATTCCCGGAGCCGGACCGGCACATAATCCTGCCGGTGTCGATAGATATCCTCGGTGAGTTTGTTCAGGATGCCCGCCATGCGTCCGGCGGCTTGCCTTAAACCTGCCGCATCGTACATGACGATCATGGCAAAGCCCATTGCCACGGCAAACGTGGTGGAATAAAAACCTTCAATCAACCCAACGCTGGTGGCAAGCCCTGCAACCAGCGCGCTGTGTGAACTTGGCATGCCGCCTGTCTGCACCAGCGTGCGGAATGTCACGGGCTTGTTAATGATGAAATAGATGCAACACTTGATCACCTGTGCGGAAGAGGCAGCCAGTACGCTGGCGGTAAGTACTTCCAAGCTTGTCCCTGCAATGTTGCTCATTAAATGGTTCCTAATTCAATCGGTTTGCAACAAAACCCACCAGTGTTTTTAAGGGGGTGCTGTCGTAGTCTGCGGATAAGCCTTCCATATTGTCCAAAAGCGCCAATGCTTCCTGGGTCAACTGGTTGACCTGCTTGCGGGAAGCATCTACGCCAAACAGGGCGGGATAGGTTGCTTTTTCCTGAGCTTGATCCTTCCCGGCCGTCTTGCCCAGCGCTTCGGATGTCGATGCCACATCCAGCAAATCATCTACAATCTGGAAGGTTAAACCCAACTTTTGCCCAAGCAGTGTAAAACGCTCGACCACGCTTTCCGGTGCACCAGCCAGTTTGGCACCGGAGCTCAAGGCAAAGCGGAACAAGGCGCCGGTTTTATAAGTGTGAATATATTCCAGAATCTCCTGGGTATAAGGTTTTCCCTCATACAGGATATCGACAAACTGCCCGTTAACCAGACCTTTCACGCTGGTGACCTCTGAAAAATCCGTCAGGATATCCAGTAAGACCTCGGCAGTGACTGGCCCTTGCAGTGGGGTTTCTCTGGTAATCAATCCGAACGCCATTGAAATCAGGGCGTCTCCTGCTAAAACGGCGGTGGATTCTCCAAATGCCTTGTGAACGCTGGGTTTACCTCTGCGTAAATCGTCGTTGTCCATGCAGGGCAAGTCATCATGCATTAGACTTTGAGCATGGACCAGTTCAATGGCGCACGCAGTGGGTAAAATGGCCTCAACTTGGCCTCCGCAAGCCTTGCAGGCTTCAATCGCCAGTACGGAACGAATGCGTTTACCCCCGTTGAGCGTGCCATAACGCATGGCTTCCCAAAGCCCGTCCGCAATTCCGTTGGGGTTGGCTTCCCTTGGGGGTGTGCTCAGATGCTTTTCAAGACGCGCGTTGATGATGGCGAGCGTCTCGGCGAAAAAAGTTTCGTAAGGGGGCGCGGCAATCGTACAAGACTTGTCCATAGGCTTCTCATTATATCGGGAAATCGTCAGATTCAAAGTTGCTGCCGGAGAAGGGAACCTCTTCATCCGTATCCACCTGGCTGAATTGTTGTCGAACCCGGCGGCGGGATACGTCCCGGTCCTTTTCGCGCAGCCGGAGAATTTTAATTTCTCGTCCCTTGCGGTCGATGCGTTTATAGCCAAATTCGTCCTTCTGGCTGGTTTTGCTGCTTTCATGCTTGTACTCGCGCGCTTCAGCCATCATGTTCAAATAACTTTCATAACGGCTTGAGGCCAGTTTCTCCCGGTTTCCAAGCACTGCACACCCCGCCTCATCCACATGCAGGCAATCGGAGAAGGCGCATTGATCCCGCCAGGGCTCAAAATCCGGGTAAATGGCCGCCAGGTCCGTGGGGAGAACGGTATTGAACTTGAGGTTACTAAAGCCGGGCGTGTCTGCAATCAGGGTGGATGGGTCGGCTGGGTCCGGGGCAAGTAGCTCCACGTGCCGGGTGGTATGCTGCCCACGACCGATTTTTTCGGAAACTTCGCCCACCCGCAGTTTTAAGTCCGGATTGAGCGCATTGAGCAGAGAAGATTTACCGCTGCCGCTCGGTCCTGCGAGGACAGTGACTTTGCTACGAACTTCCTGATAAAGGGCCTCCAATCCTTCCGGCTGATGTACGGAGGTAAACAGGACCTGAAAGCCCAATGGTTCGTAAATATCGCTAATCGCGAGGCGCTCTGCCTCACTGTTGCTTAGATCCGCCTTGCTGATGCAGAGAATCGGCTTCAATCCAGCGAGCTTGATATGGGTGAGATAGCGATCCGCCTGGTGATAGTCAAATTCCGGCGCGTGTAGCGAATAAACCACGATGGCTTGATCCGCATTGGCCATGCGAGGGCGACTGATCACGCTTTTTCTGGGAAGTAGCACCTCAATAATGCGGGCAGTCCGGTTTGCAGGCTGTACGCTGTCTAGCCGCACCTGATCCCCGACCAGCACCTCGATTCCCTCTTTCTTGAGCAAACCCCGGAGCATACATTCATACAACACCCCTTCCGCTTCCACGTAGTAGAAGTTGGAATGGTATTTGCGGACTCGTCCGATCAAATTGGCATTCGCTTCGGGCATAAAGTTGCTCAAGCGTTGGGGACTCCTTTCAGATTCTCAGTCGAGGTCGCAAAGAATCGTATCAAACAGCGCAAGGGACTGACGGTGCGCTTCATCCAGTCTGTAGTCCAGACAATGACGATAATAGCGTTCCAACGTTTCCTCAGGCAAGCCGCTCCGGTTTTGAGCGCGCTGAATGCCCTCCGCAAAAACGCGACTATCCTGGTAAAAGCAATCTCTTGCCTTGCAAAGCGCGTAATTCACGGCGTCCAATTTCTCCGGTTCCTTGTACGCCCAGTCCCGGTTGGCAACCCAAACCGAAAACACAAACGGTAGACCGGTTTTTTCCTTCCAAAGAGTGGATAAGTCGTAGCAGTGGAAGCCTTGAATTTCTCCCTGCGCAATGGCATTTTGCAGCAAGAGGGCATTATCACCAATCACAAGGGCGTTGCCCCGTTCCTGGAGAACGTTTCGGTAGTTAGCCGCATGGTATACGGAAAAGTTCGCCTGAAAGTTCTGGCCGGTTTTCTCTTTCAGCAAATAAGCCAATAGGGCGACGGAAGTTTCAGAATCATCCGGGATGTTAATGCAGGGATATTCCAGCAGATCAGGACCTAAGGGGATTTTAGAAAGGAAGATAACGCTTTCAACCGCCCCGTAAGAGCTGACGGATAAATCATTGAGCAACACCAGCCGGTGTTTTTCACGGAGGTAGCAAGCGCTGGAAACAGGCGATATCTCCAATTCTCCCGCCCGGATTTTTGCGTTGAGGACAGCCGGCACTTCATAGTGAAGCGATGAATCGGGTAGCGGCGTATAGGCCGTATAAATGGGAATTGTATTGATAAAAGCGATTGCGCCGACCCGCACGGAGTCTGAGGGAACAGTGCCCGGTTTCATCTCGGTTGGGGTAGAAACATTAGTCCGGTTGGTCATAAATGCGAATGATATTGTAGACCGTATCCCGCTCGACTGGGATTTTTCCGGCTTTTCGGATCATGTTGACCAGTTCCGCCTGAGTTAGTGCTTGGGAGGCGTCTGTTCCAGCGGCATGGGCAATTTTTTCCTGGACAACGGTGCCGTCCAGATCGTCCACGCCAAAGCTCAGGCTGACTTGAGAGAGCTTTTCACCAATATGAATCCAGAAGGATTTGATATGCGGGACGTTATCGAGCAGGATGCGGCTGATGGCGAAGTTTTTAAGATTTTCAATACCCGTCAGCGCGTTGGAGGCATCAATCGCGTTGTTGTCGTAATAGCAGTTGAGCGGAATAAACGTCATAAAGCCACCGCTGCGGTCTTGCTGCTCCCGGATTGCCAGAATGTGGTCAATACGCTCTTCCGGCGTTTCACCCAGTCCGGCCAGAAGGGTTGCGTTGCTTTTCATGCCCATCTCATGCGCCAGACCGTGAATCCTCAACCATTCTTCCGCCGGAATTTTATCCACACAAACCAGCTTCCGCACACGTTCGGCGAATACCTCAGCGCCACCACCGGGGAGCGAACCCAGTCCGGCCTCTTTCAGGATGGGCAGCAC
>DATNQC010000038.1:0-5204 GCA_036702885.1 Oculatellaceae cyanobacterium
CCGCTATCTGGTGAATCCGGAGTCCGCGCCCTTGGAGTCGAACTTGCTGGAGGATGCCATTCGGCAGCAAAAAACGATTGCCCCGAAGGTGGATGGCCGGATTCAACGTTTGGATTGAACCTGTTGAAGCTGCTTTGACTGTTCCAACCTCATTTTAAGCTCTTCCGGCGATGCGGGCGGGAGCTTTCCGGAACGAACGGGCAGGATAAGCGCTTCCAGGCGGGTATTTTCCGGCAAAGGGAACTTCCGCCAGGCCACGGATGCCTTGCATAGCGGATCGACGCTAAGCGCTTCAATTCGGCCCTGTTTGTAAATCTTGATGGGCGTGCCAACGGTGCATTGGTTCAGGCCGCCGGTTGCTTCCAGGTAGCCGCGTATGGAAAGATACCAGCCATACCAGTCCACGGTGTCTTTTTCGGCGATGACGGCATCCTGAAACGTTTGTACGCGGATGACCAGCGGATTGGTCTCTGATGGTTGGTTTTTCATATGCTGCTTCCAGGCATTTCCCTGTAGAGTCTGGTTGTTTTTGGGCCGTTTTAGCAGCTCGTCCGTATCCATTTCCGGTTCAAGGGCAAATGCCGGATACAGCAGCAAAAGTCCAGCCGCCATGAGCAGCGCACATTTTCTTTCCACGATGCCAGGCATTTTCATGGCGGTTCTCCGGTGTGCATGCCTATGCTAACAGATGGCGCTGGACATGCCATCCGCCCGAATGAGTACTTTGGGCTTTTATAAGCCAATTCTGATGAGTAGAGTCGATCTACATCTTATGGATGATGAATTGAGTATATTTAAATTATATATTAAAAATATCCAATAGGCTGTCTTCCTCAACTACTCAACAAATGCTCATTCATGACCCCTTTGCTTTGGCAAAGGGTTTTTATTTTTGACTGTTAGTAAAAAGAGGCCTCGTCCTGCGGGGTAATTTCCTCAACGTCACGGGTTTCTGGGTAGGTGTGGAGGTAAACGTCCGCGTAATGCCGCTGCACTTCCCGCATAAATTCCTGTTGGGATATTGGCCGTTTTTGTCGATCGGTGTATATAATCTCTGCTTCCCGCCCAAATCGTGAAGATTCGCGATAGGCTTTTGGCTCCGTTTTGCGCCACATCCTGCTTTGAGCCTCAATCTGGCTGTTTAGTACAGATCCAGGCAGGCCCAGCAGAGTGGATTGGGCCTGAACAGGACTCCAAGAAGCTACAAATATCACAAGCATAAGCATCACTGGCCCACCAGTGCGAAATATCCCAATCAACACCATCAGCCCCCCTCTTTCCCTTGTCAAAAGTTTTGGGACGAATTTGATGTCATTTTGTTGCAGAGATTCCCTTGTCCAATGGATTGAAGCTCAGCCGTGCTACAATCGCAGAACTTTGTTTTAGTTCCGGTACTGTTTGGTAACCTGAAGCAACTCAAAGTAAAAGCGAAAAACGCTCGCAAATTAATTGGAGATTCCCATGACCGTTTATGACGTTGTTTTGTTACCATCGCCCGCAGTGAATCAAATCGCGGTGTCCGCAAGCCGTCAGTTGTCCGCGCAGTATGAAACCGTTTTCACCTTGGAATCCGGGAACCTTGAGCCGCATATGTCTCTGTATATGGCGACTCTGGATAAAAAGGGCTTACGCAAGGCCAAGCAGGAGCTTTCTAAAATTGCCGAACAAACTGCGCCACTGCCGCTAAAAGCGACGGCGTATGATCAAGATCCCAAGGTGGGCATGTTTGAAATCGGATATGAAACCACCCCGTCGTTGGTCCGCTTACAGAACGATATTGTCGATAAGATTGCTCCGCTTCGCACGTCGCCGTGGCCCAAATGGAATCCCGTCGGGCATCATTTGGACGAGTGGGTGCCGAAACGGATGGACGGCGAAGCCAAAAGCAATATGCAACGTTATGGCTATGATGAAATTGGTGGCCTGTTCCGTCCGCATATTACCCTCACACGCTTTATCAGTCGTGGAAAAAAGATGGAACCGGAGCCATTACCGCCCACACAAGCGTTTGACGATACATTTACCAAGCTGGCCCTGTATGAAATGGGCGAAAATGGCACCTGCACCAAGCCGGTGGCCACCTTTACCCTGGGCGAACAGCGGGAGCCTGCGCTCAAACGGGGGATGGCCGCAGTGAAAGAGCAACTCGAAACGGTTCGTCAGAAACTGTTCAATAAACCCGGTCCTGCGGCCTCCACAAGCCTGCCTCAGTTTGCTTAAGGCATACGCAGGGAAAATATTTGACCCTATCGCCAAACTGTACGAAAATGAATGCAAGGAAACGCCGGTCCTGGAAGGGGTCCGGATGGTGAGGAAGCCGCCTTGAAAGCGGTCGCCCGAAAGGGTTGCAGGTTCGAATCCTGTCCCTTCCGTTTTTTCGGCGTTCCCCACTGCAGTGTGGAAACAAACGCGCTCTCTGGAAGCGCACCGGCACCAAGGCCGTTGAAGGATAGTTATTGAGAGAGGCATCCCCATGGAAGAACGCGTCAGTAAGGAAACCAAGCTAGCGGTGGCCAAAGACCTGGTGGCGAGCTATTTGCGTGGTGAAGGCGGCAAAAATGTTGACCCGAGCCAGATTGGGGATATCTTTAGCCAAGTCTACAAAAAGATTGACGAAACCTTTCCCGATACGGAAAAGCGTCGCATTGGGCTGGGTCTGGACTAGGGTGTCTGTCAAGCCTCCTGTTCCTGTATAGGGTTCCGCATGGACATTTTCCGGAACTGTCGGCTTTCTGATTTTCTATACGCTACCTTGGCCGTTGTCTTGCTCGCGGTCATCGGGTACTACTATGTGGGGGTGGTAGATGAGGAGATCATCGGCTTTACGCATGATGATGGGGTTTATCTCACCACAGCCAAGGCGCTGGCCACGGGGCAGGGCTTCAACCTGCTGCATGTCGTAGGCCATCCGGCGGAAGTGAAGTATCCTTTCGTCTATCCCCTTTTGCTTGCACCAATCTGGATGCTGTTTCCTCGCTTTCCGGAAAATGTGCCGCTCTTTAGCTATCTCAGCATTGCGTTTACTCTTGCGGCAGGCTGGCTGATTTATGTTTATGCGCGTTCCGCGCATCGTTTACCAGGCTGGCTGGCGCTGTGGTGTATTGCACTGGCCGCGTCCAACTTTTTCTTTATCTACTTCACCACCACGGTGATGTCGGAAGCCCCGTACCTGTTCTTTTCCCTGTTGACGCTCTGGTTTTTCCACAAGGCGCACGAGAAAAACGAGGGTACGCTCACATTACCCGCCATCGCAGGCCTGATTATCCTGTCGGATATTACGTTTTTAACCCGTGTGACAGGGCTTGCGCTGATGGCTGCTGTGGGAGCCTGGCTGTTGCTGAACCGCCAGTGGCGGAATGCAATGGTGTACGGCTTGGGGTGTCTGTTATTTGGCGTCTTGCCCTGGGCGCTTTGGATTAAGCTGCAAACGCCGCCGCTGACTGACCTGAACTACCCCTTGGTCAATGCCTATAGCAATTATGGACAGGAATTCGTACTGAACTATTTCGGTAGTAAAAGCTATTGGGATAGCCTTTCCGCTTCCTTTGCCAGCCTCCTGAACCGCATGCTGGAGGACATGGTGCCGCTGATTCCCAACCTGTTCCGGATTTACCCACCCTTGGCGCACAAACCATTCCTGCCTGAAATCAAGACTGTGTTGGGAGTGGTGAGCACCTATGCCTTATCGGGATATTTCTTGCTGCAAGGCATTCGGACCGTCTTGCGCAGTGTGGCGGACAAGCGCTTTTCTCCAGCTCTATGGAGCGTCCCTGCGCTGTATGTGTTTTTCTATATCCTACTGATCCTCTTTTGGAACTATGAGGACCAAATGGCGCGCTTTATTGTCGTGATTACGCCGCTTCTCTGGATTTACTTTTTCAAGCCCGGTTTACCACTGCTGCAGCAGCTGGCTTCGGCAAATCCTTTCCGGAAAAAGGCAATCGTGGCCTGGGGGCTTTTGATTTTGATCAGCATTGTGGCAATCTGGCCGGTCCAGAACTCTTATCGCATTATCTGGAAATCCCGCAATGAGCACTGGGTAGAGTCAGGGCGCGCCAAATGGCTTTGGCAGGAGTATCAGAATTCTTTCGCCTGGTTGCGTCAGCATACGCCGCCAAATTCGCCTTTAGCGGCTGCTTCCGACGTGGTGTATTACCTGTATACGGAGCGGCCCTCGTTTTACCTGTTTTATGCCAGTCTTAAGCGTATTAAAGGGCATTTCACCAAAGACGCATTCCCGGTGTTGATGAATAGCCTGGACCACTATGGGGTGAAATACCTGGTGGTAGAGCCTCATATGCAGGTTCGCACCATCAAGGCGCCCAAAAATCTGATTGCAATGGAATTGATCCAGAAGTTTCCAGAACGCTTTGAATTTGTCTACAGTACGCCTCGCGAGGCCATTCATATTTACCGGATTTTGCCGCCCGCTAAACAGGCTTTGGATGCCGCGCATTAGGTATTGGCAGGCTCTGAATGTTTGCTTCCGACTGGAAGACGAGTGCCTGAAACGAGGGATTCAGGAATGCTCAATTGTTCTGCGAAATTCATGACTCAATATTGGCGTGAGCCGTATGGCTTACGGCTATGAATGCTCAAACAGCACAGCGATGATTTTGTTAGCGAAAACGAAGAAAACCAAAAGGCCTCCCCGCAATGCGGGAAGGCCTTTTTTGAACACTAGTTCCAGTTTTCGATATAGGCTGGGTCTGGTGTATAGGTTGTAGGAGCGTTAGCCGTCGCCGTGCTACCGTCTTGGTTTGCCGCAGTGGTCAGACGGCCATTAAAGTACAAGACAAAAGTGGCAGGGGTTGCGCTGCCTGTGCCATCGGGATCGATATTGAAGTAGATGGCGTTGGTGGTTGCTGTGCCACCAAAGCTGTTATTGCTGGCGTACCGGAGAACTCCACCATTGTGCAGTTTCAAACACACTGTGTTGGCAGCGTTACAACCGGCGCCAAAGCTGTACGCGGTTGCTGTATTGTCAACTGCGACGTAGTTCATATAGGGAGTCAGTACACCGGCTGTTGTACCGCTGGCGGCAGAGCCGTTTTCCAGGGCGTAAGCGGTATATGCGCCGGAAATCATGGACGCCGCTTCTTTTGCGACGGCGGTGTTTTGGCCGCTGTTGGCGGTAAAGAGCACTTTGGGAATCGTGAACGTCGCAATCACACCGAGGATGGCCAGGGCGATCAGTAATTCCG
>DATNQC010000077.1:0-5056 GCA_036702885.1 Oculatellaceae cyanobacterium
CCCAATAGGAACATCCAGTGTGCAACCAGCGGCCATTTTGTGTCCGCCGCCGCCAAACATGCCCATCACCGCCGATACATCAATATCGTGCGTGTCGCTGCGGATGCTGACCTTGGTCTGTCCTTTTTCCGTTTCCTTGAACACCACTGCAATCAGCACGCTATCAATCCGGCGGATATTTTCCACCAAGCCGTCAATGTGCTCATCCAAGGCGCCATGCTGCCGTAAAAGCTCACGGGTGACAACGGTCCAGCCGATGGTTTTATCCTTGTTGAACTGGGTTTTGCGGAGCGCGTCGGCCTGGAGCATGACCTGACATAGCGGCTGTTCTTCATAAAGCTGTTTGAAAATATATTCCGGTTCTGCCCCGGCGGAAATCAGTTTGGCCGCGGTTTCCATCACCTTGACTGTGGTGTTGCTGTACTTGAAGCCTCCGGTGTCCGTCACAATGGCCGTGTACAGGCAGGTGGCGATCTGCGCATCCAGTGGGATGTTCATTTCCTTGAGGATGTCGAAAACGACTTCGCCGCTGGCGGCTGCAGAGGTTTCCACAATATTGATTTTGCCGAAGCGGTCATTGCTCACGTGGTGGTCAATATTGACCGAGACGTTCGCGGCTTCAAACAGCGGTTGAGCCAATCCAAGACGATCGGGGGAGCCACAATCCACGGAAATACCCATATCGTACTTGGGAAGCAGCGTAGTAGCGGTTTCCATGCGCAGCACTTCTTTAATGCCGGGCAGGAACTGGTAGACATCGGGCATTTTTCCGGAAATGACGCAATCCACCCGCTGAACGTGCGGACAAGCCTTTTCAAATGCGTGTTTGAACCCCAACATGGAGCCCAGTGTGTCGCCATCCGGTCCGACATGCGCCGTGATGAAAATGGTTTTGGCCTCTTTGACGGCGGCTATGAAATCCTCGTAAATGACAAAGCTCCTTATTTCGTTCTAATATTCATTATTATACTGCTCGCGCGGGCCTTGTCCGCCGAGACGCCGATATTGAGCAGTGAAATGGACAAAACCGCTTTACTGGAAACATTGCAACAAACCCGCGGCATTGACAAGCTGCTGCGCGTTGTTGCCCAATTGCGGGACCCAGAACATGGCTGTCCCTGGGATTTGAAGCAGACGCACCAAAGCCTGAAGCCCTACATGCTGGAAGAGGCTTATGAGGCGGTGGAAGCCATTGATGAAGCTGAAGCGCAGGGAACGCCGGAGGTTCTGAGAGAAGAATTGGGCGATGTCCTGTTGCAGGTGGTGCTGCATAGCCAACTGGCGCAAGATGCCGGGGCGTTTGATTTTTCTGACGTGTGCGAGGTGATTGCGGAAAAACTCATTCGGCGTCACCCGCATGTATTTGGCTCGGTGGCGGTATCTGGTGCGGATGAGGTGGCCGTCAATTGGGACGCCATTAAACGGGCGGAGAAAGCGGGAGAAGCCCAAGAACTCGCGTCGCGCAGCATTTTGCATGGTGTTTCCAAAAGTCAGCCCGCTTTGAGCCGTGCCCTGGAGACCAGCAAACGTGCCGTGAAAGTTGGCTTTGAATGGCCGAGCATGGAATCCCTTTGGCAATGCGTGATGAGCGAATACGAGGAATTCCGGGCGGAAACGGCCCAACTGGTTGAAAACAAGCCTGTATCGCCTGAACTCTTTTCGCGGCTGGAGTCCGAGATGGGGGACATCCTGTTTGCAACGGTCAATCTGGCCAGAGCCTACAAGATTGATCCGGAAGTGGCGTTGACGCGGGCCATTACAAAGTTTACCCAGCGGTTTCAGCTAATGGAGCGGTTGGTGTTGGAGCGCTCCAATGGCGATCAGCCCTTGGAAGAACAACTGACAAAACTGGACTTTGAAACCTGGGATGCGCTGTGGAACGAGGCGAAGTCTCGATTATCGGCTGATTGACGGGTGCATTTGGGGGATTAGGGAGAGACACGCGGGCAATTGTGATAGCAATGGCTCTGCTTAAAATTGTTTATAAATATTTTTGGAACATTGGTGATGACTCAACTGTCTAAGAACTGGTGAGACGCAAAAAGCGAGGAAGTGTCCGGGAAAGTTTGTAGTTTCGTCTCTGTGCGGCCCGTATCTCCCGATAGCGCTTCTTGGAGGCTGTCTGTATGTCGAAAGATGTGTTTGCGATGCTCTTGGAGCGTCGGGTTGAGGAACTCAATGCATGCGCCAGGGTGCGCAAACTGACTCGATCAGAAAAAGCGGAACTGGAGGCCCTGGAGCAGCACCGGGACAAATCGCCCAGCGTGGCGCACCGAATTCGCATTTTATCGGCCAAGCTGGTTCAGCCAAGCTGGCTAGGGCGCTTTCTGTTGAGGTTTTCCCGGCAGTTTAAAATGAACATGGCGGAACTGGAGGCCTTGATCCAGTACGGACATAGTGAAGCCGTTTGGGAAATCGCTTATTTAAAGCGCAAGCAGGCTGCGCGTAAACTGACGCCAGTGGAAGAGGCGGAACTGCAATACCTGCAGCTCTACCACGATAGCCCGGAAGTCCTGAGGATCACTCAATTAAAGTTGAAGGAAGCATTTGGACAGCTTTCACTGGAGGAAATCCGGGAGTTGACCGCATTACATCGGAACCTATACTGCACTCAGCAAATTCCTGGACACTTGCTGGAGTTGTTCTGGCCTTCCGGCAGTCCAAAGGCAATTTGAGCGGCGAATGATTAGCTATCTTGCAAAATGAGCTGATCGCCAAGGGCTGTGCCGGTTTCCTGGATGCGGCCTGGTGGCAATTCCAGCACAACACGCGCCTTCCAAACAAGCTTGGAAGCCCCCCAGGGACGCATGCGTTCGATGGTATGCAGCACCTGACCTTCCCCGTCCAGAAACAGGGCATCAAACTCAAACCGCATAAAGCAGGAATGGATCTGGTTGCATGGAACAATCCACAAGCCCTTCCCGGCTTCCAAACCGGGTCGCCCCATGAGCCCGATCAAGCGTTTGATGGGGTTATCCGCCACTTCCAGGTCTTCAACAATGACCGTCTGCCGGGTCTGGTTAATGACTTGCTTTCCCACGCCGCCTCCACTGGTTTCATTACCCCTATTATAGGGGAGCCTCCTCCCGGTGGGGGAAGGGGATTATCCACCCTTTGGACGATGAGGCTCCGTCAAAAAATTGACCTTCGGGTAGGGAATATACAACCTTCAGATGATGAGCCTATTTCCTGCATCAGGTTATGATACTGGAACAAGGTATCCATTAAACAAACGAGTGACCGGAACTGGTCTTATGACCGGGTACGGGTGGGAAAGCGGAGTACGAGGTAATACGGTAGATCCCTTTTTGGTGTGGAATAAACGAACACGCTCGGTTGTGTGTCGGAGAGCTGTAGGAGAGCAGAAACCCCATGAGAAAAATCCAGTCTGAGGCTACGGTGTTCATTGTGGATGATAACATCAACCACAGTGCGGGAATCCGGCAGTTACTGGAATTGCAGTCGGATTACCAGATTGTGGGCATCGCACACAATGCGGAAGATGCGTTCAAACGCCTCAAGGACGCTAAAGTGGACATCGTGCTGATGGACATGAACATGCCGGAAGTGGATGGCGTGACCGCGATTCAACAGTTAACGAGCGCAAATCCGGAGCTCAAAATCCTGGCGTTGACCGGCTATGACGATCCCGACCTGATCTTCCGGGCTATGAAAAATGGGGCGAAAGGCTACATCCTTAAAACCATGGTGACCTCCCAATTGATTACCGCCATTGAAGAATTGCTCAATGGAAAGGTCTTTCTGCCTCCTTCGCTGGCAACCAAGTTCTTTGATGAATTCCAGGTGCGCGTGAGCAAAACCAGCCGTCCAGATCCGACCAAGCAGGCGCTGCTCGGCTATCTCACCTCTCGCGAAAAAGAAGTCCTCAAGCTGTTGACGGAAGGGATTACCTACAAGGGCGTGGCAGACAAGTTGGTCATTTCGGAAACCACGGTGAAGACCCACGTCAACAATATTTTCCAAAAGCTACAGGTCAATGACCGGACGCAGGCGGTGTTGTACGCCCTTCGCTACGGTCTGGTCGAGCCGTCCTCAAGCGCCTCCCAGATTGCCGGATAAACGGTATAATGGTTCATGCAACGGAAAATCCCCCACACGTTCGGGGGATTTTCTGTGAAGTGATGGAGAAGCATGGAAAGCGTGAGTGAGTTGCCGCCGGGCTTTGAAAACGCCCGGAAAAATATCCGGTTGGATGAACTGTTTGGGCATTTATGCGCCTCGGCAGGCTTGTACTCTAAAGAAACATTCCTGAGCCTGTATGGTTGTATTACCCGAATGGTTCGTGATCAGCGGCTGACGGGCTTTGTGCTAACCCGCACGCTGGGCGATGGCTCTCTGGAGACGATGGCGCACGCGCTAAACGGTTTGCCAAACCTGCCGTTGCACCGGCTGGAAGAACCGGCGCTGTTTCCGGCAGATGCGGGCATTGGGGAGCGCACCGGCTTTCTGATTGTGTTAACGGATCGTCTGTGCGCTGCCCTGTTTTGGTCTGCCTCCACGCATGACACGTTTCGTCTGTATGAAGGGGGCTGGACTTTTCATCCCGGTGATACGCGCACGATTGCGGAGCAGTTGATTGGCTATCTGGATCGCCCGGAACTGGTGCGCCTGCTGTCGGAAACGACGGTGGATCGCCGGTACGACGATAAGTTGAACACGCTGATTACGGCGCTGGTGCATGGTCTTGAAAATCGAAACCGGGAATTGACGGTGACTCTTGACCAGTTGCAGCTTTTGAACAAGCGCAATATTGATACCGAACGTCTGGCCGCCATTGGGCAGCTTTCTTCCGTCATTGCGCATGAGATTCGCAATCCGTTGGGGCTGATTGATCTTTACGCCAAAATTACTGAAGACCAATTGGCAAGGCTGACGCTGGAGAACGCCGGGCAACAGGAGCAACTGCTGAAAAACCTGTCCATGATTCGTCAGGCGACTGGCAGCCTGGAAACCATCCTGTCGGAATTGACCAATTATTCCCGCCCGTTGCAACTTCAGTTGCGCCCCACGGATATTGCAGCGCTGGTTTCCGATG
>DATNQC010000049.1:0-1854 GCA_036702885.1 Oculatellaceae cyanobacterium
TTCATATACTTTACAAAAAAGTGATATAGATTCTTTCTTTACAGCATCGGGTAAAGCTGGTTTTGCCTCCCGCATGATTGTCTCCACAACTGATAAGTGGAGTAAGCACGCTGAGGATGCTCTTCGGAATCAACAGATTCCCGTAACTCGCCTTCGGGTTCAAGACTTGGATGAAAGTCCGGTTGACTGGAGCAGGTTCAGCCTCAAGCGCCCAGATGATATCAAATTAAAGCCCAAAAAGGTCTTGCGTCCGCACCAAAAAAAGGCACTGGAAAGTGTGGTTGCCGGATTTAAAGAGGCGGATCGCGGTAAGTTAATCATGGCCTGCGGGACCGGCAAGACCTTCACCGCTCTCAAAATTGCGGAGCACATGGCTTCCAATCACGGTACGGTGCTGTTTCTTGTTCCTTCCATATCCTTGATTTCTCAAACGTTAACAGAATGGACGGCTGAAGCTGGTGTATCCCTTTGCCCTTTTGTGGTTTGTTCGGATACTAAGGTCGGAAAGAAAACCGATACCGAAGACATTAGCACTCACGATCTGCCTTTCCCTGCGACAACCGATCCTCGGAAGCTTGCTACCCAAGTCCGAGCTTTCGGCGGGAAACAACAACTGACTGTTATCTTTTCAACCTATCAATCTATCCAGGTAGTAGCTGACGCTCAAGCTTATGGCGTGCCGGAATTTGACTTGATTATTTGCGATGAAGCCCACCGGACGACCGGCGTGACGCTGGATGGCGAGGATGAGTCCAGCTTTATCCGGGTGCATGATCAGAAATTTCTCAAGGGCAAAAAGCGCCTGTATATGACGGCAACGCCCCGCATCTATGATGACGGAACCAAAACCAAGGCTCAGGAAAATGACGCCATGCTTTGCTCAATGGATGATGAGTCCATTTACGGTAAAGAATTTCATCGTCTTGGCTTTTCCGAGGCTGTCAGCAAAGGGCTTCTTTCGGATTACAAGGTCATGGTGCTGGCTGTTGATGAAAAATATGTCAGCAAGACCTTCCAAAACCAAATTGCCGATGCCAATAATGAAATCAGCCTGGAAGATGCTGTTAAGATTACAGGTTGTTGGAATGGCCTTTCCAAGCGGATGGCAAAAACTGCGGATGGCGATGGGCTAGAAAATGATCCTGCTCCGATGCGTCGCGCTGTTGCATTCTCGCGCTCCATTAAGGATTCCAAAAAGATTACGGAACTCTTCTCACAAATCGTTGACCAATACCGGCTCTATAGCCAGAATGAAGACTTCCTGACCTGCGAAGTGGATCACGTTGACGGTAGCATGAATGCACTTACGCGGAAAGAGAAGTTGAATTGGTTGAAAGCTGATACCAACGTGCAGGGAAATGTATGTCGCATTCTCTCCAATGCCCGTTGCTTGTCTGAAGGTGTTGATGTTCCGGCTCTGGATGCCGTTATGTTCCTGAACCCGCGTAATTCCGTCGTGGATGTGGTTCAGTCGGTTGGGCGTGTCATGCGGAAAGCCGAGGGCAAGAAATATGGCTATATTATTCTGCCTATTGGTATTCCGGCAGATATGAAACCAGAAGAAGCCCTGAAAGATAACCAGAAATACAAAGTTGTTTGGCAAGTTTTACAGGCGCTTAGAGCGCATGATGACCGTTTCAATGCGACGGTCAACCAGATTGAACTGAATAAGTCTCGCCCCGAACAAATTCAAATCATCGGCGTGGGTGGTGGCGATGATACGGAGGGAAGTGGTTCCGGTGATGGCTCTCCAGCCTCCAAGCAATTGGTATTAAATCTGCCTTATATTGAAGAATGGCGTGATGCCATTTATGCCAAGATTGTCCTGAAGTGTGGCGACCGCCGGTATTGGGA
>DATNQC010000056.1:0-3039 GCA_036702885.1 Oculatellaceae cyanobacterium
TAACGTGGTGATCGTCTGTAGCGTGGAAAACCTGGATCCGATGGGCGTTCACACCGGCGACAGCATCACGGTTGCCCCTGCTCAAACGCTGTCTGACAAGGAGTACCATGCGCTTCGTGATGCGTCCATTCGGATTATCCGCGCTGTGGGAGTTGATGCCGGAGGCTGCAATATTCAATTCGCTATCCACCCGCAAACTGGCCGGGTCGTGGTCATTGAAATGAATCCGCGTGTTTCCCGGAGTTCCGCACTGGTCAGCAAGGCCACTGGCGTTCCCATCGCCAAGATTTCCGCCCGTCTGGCCGTCGGCTACACACTGGATGAAATTCCCAACGACATTACCCGAACAACGCCCGCGAGCTTTGAACCCGCCATTGACTATGTTGTCACTAAAATCCCTCGCTTTTCATTTGAAAAATTTCCGGGCGTCCAAAGCGAACTGTCTCCACAGATGAAGTCCGTCGGGGAAGTCATGGCCATCGGCGCCACCTTCCAGGAGTCCTTTCAGAAAGCGCTGCGGGGACTGGAAATTGGACTCAGCGGCTTTTATTTCCCAACGGAAGGCACGGAGCCCCCGGAGCAAGGTCAGATTCTGGAAAAACTACTACGCCCCTCCTCTGAACGGGTGCGTTGGATTTATCATGCCCTGCATGCTGGCATCACCCCGATTGAGCTGAACCGTCTGACGGGCATTGATTTATGGTTCCTGGATAATTTGCACGAATTGGTCCGGATTGAGCACCAATTGAGCGAAAATCAGGAGCAGCCGTCACCGGCTCTAATTCAATTGGCCAAACGGAAAGGCTTTAGCGATCGCCAAATTGCCGCCATTTTGAAGCGTTCTGAATCAGAAATCCGTCAATTACGGGTGAATGCCGGCATCCTACCCGTGTACAAGGCGGTTGATACCTGTGCCGGGGAGTTTGAAGCGGAAACACCCTATTTTTACTCCACGTATGACGGCAGCGAAAACGAAGTTCAGCCGGGTGAAACGCCAAACAAGAAGGTCATCATCCTGGGCGGCGGGCCCAACCGGATTGGCCAGGGCATCGAGTTCGACTATTGCTGCGTGCATGCCGCCATGACCCTGCAAAAGCTTGGTTATGAGGCCATCATGGTTAACTCGAACCCAGAAACGGTTTCCACGGACTACGATATCAGCAACCGGCTTTACTTTGAGCCGCTCACGCCGGAAGATGTAATGAACATCATCCGTCAGGAGAAGCCATTGGGCATTATTGCGCAATTGGGCGGACAAACCCCGCTCAAGCTGGCGCAAACCTTGCGGAAGGAAAACCTGCCCATTCTAGGAACTTCCACGGAAAGCATCGATTTGGCCGAAGACCGTGACAAGTTTGGCCGTATACTTGCGCGCCTGGGCTTGAATGCACCGCAGTCCGGCATTGCCCGCTCCGAAGAAGAAGCGCTCGCCGTGGCGGAAAAAATCGGCTTCCCGCTTATTGCTCGTCCCAGCTACGTACTTGGCGGACAAGCCATGCGGATCTTCTACGGTCTGGAAAGCCTGAAAGCCTATCTCACGGAAGTCATCCACGTAGAGCCGGATTATCCGGTGCTGATTGAACGCTTCCTGGAAGAAGCCATGGAAGTGGACGTGGATGCCGTGTCTGACGGGAAGGATGTCTACATCGGCGCGGTACTGGAGCATATTGAACACGCCGGTGTCCACAGTGGAGATAGTAGTTGCGTCTGGCCGACTCAAACCGTCCCACCACACCTGTATGATGAGATTGTGGAGGCCACCCGCCGGCTTGCCCTGGAATTGGGCGTGAAAGGCTTGCTAAACATTCAGTTTGCCATTTGCAACGATACGCTCTACGTGTTGGAAGTGAACCCAAGGGCCAGCAGAACCGTACCCTTCACCTGCAAGGCGACTGGCGTACCCCTGATTAGCATGGCCGTTGAAGTCATGCTGGGGAAAGCCCTGGCGGATATCCCCATCCCCAAACTGCCTCAGGGCTTTGTTGCTGTTAAAACGCCCGTGTTCCCATTCATCAAGTTTAAGGAGTCCGACCCGAAACTAGGTCCGGAAATGCGAAGCACCGGCGAGGTCATGGGTATTGATACCAGCTTCCCGATGGCCTTTGCCAAAGCCTTGCTGGCTGCCGGACATACGCTTCCCAGCCAGGGACGCGTGTTTATCAGCGTCAACGATATGGACAAACCGAATGCACTGGAAGTGGCCCGCATGTACGCACAATTAGGCTTCCAACTGGTGGCCACCCAGGGAACAGCCGCGTTTCTGAATCAACATGGCATTCAAACAGATAGCATTCTGAAAAAGCACGAAGGCTCTCCGAATGTGGAAGAGTGGATCGCAGAAAGCCGCATCCAGTTAGTCATTAACACGCCCATTGGAGAAAACGCCCTGACGGATGACTCCTATATCCGCAAGGCCGCCGTTTTGCACAACATTCCGATGGTGACGACCCTATCCGGCGCCAAGGCGATGGCGCAGGCCATTGCCTCGCTCAAGCGGGAAGAGTTCCGTATTAATAGCTTGCAAAGCATTTTGCTCTAATTGGCAAAGCTCAGGTCTTTAATCCGTTCCTGGGTTTTGTAGATACGACATTCATACTCCGTTGCCGGACTTTCCTCCTCCCGAAATGCCCGGCGGCGGATGCATTCGGCATCCCTATACCGCTGCCACTCTTGTCCGCTCAAGCCTAACAGCTCCTGAGCATGTTTATTGCCACGACCACCAATTTTCTTTTCAATCTGCGTCAATTTTTGCTCTTCCTGCTTCAATACTTTTTCCAAGCATTGCACCATTTGTGATGCATCGCCGCCTTGCCCACAGATGTGCTTTGATTCTTCCGAAACTGAAACCATTTGCCGGGGATTGGCGTGGAAAAATACCGTTTTGTGGTCGTTTTCCAGCAGGCAGGTAAAGTGAATGGGTAAGGGCGCCCTTTTTTTGAGTTGCAGCACCCCGTTGCCGGAAAGCACCTTGCTGATATACTGGCTACCCATTTTGCCATTCAGGTTTTCCACCACCACCTGCTGGGGAAACAGCGTGAT
>DATNQC010000450.1:0-6980 GCA_036702885.1 Oculatellaceae cyanobacterium
GAGCATGAACCGGGCTGGATAGGTAATGTTTTGTCCGGCACGACTGATGGTAATTACGCCATCCTCCAAAGGTTGTCGCATCACTTCCAGTACGGAACGGGGAAACTCAGCGAATTCATCCAGAAACAGCACACCACGGTGCGATAAGGTGATTTCTCCCGGTTTGGGGTGGCTGCCGCCACCGGTCAGTCCTGCTCTGGATGCTGAATGGTGCGGTGCGCGGAAAGGCCGTTGTCGAATCAGGCTTTGCTGAATTTGTCCCTTCTCGTAAGGTAACAGGCCTGCAACGCTGTAAATGCGGCTGACTTCGAGTACTTCATCAAAACTCAAAGGTGGTAAAATACCCGGCAATGCTTTGGCCAGCATGGATTTTCCGCTACCGGGCGGACCGACCATCAAAAGGTTATGTCCGCCTGCGGCAGCAATTTCCAGGGCGCGTTTTGCCATATCCTGCCCCTTGATATGAGAAAAATCGATCGCGGGCTTGGACTGAATGGGATCCGTGAGCCAGCTGCTTCGATCCACGGGCTTTAAAAAGCTGGGTGGGTGTAAAAACAGGACGGGGAGTTCATTCAGGTGCTTTAACCCGTAAACATCAATGCCTTCTACCAGGGAGGCTTCCTGGACATTTTCCTCTGGGACGACCAGAGCGGTGAAGCCTTCCTGTTTTGCCATCAATGCCATGGATAATGCCCCATTGACTCGGCGTAGAGAACCCTCCAGAGAAACTTCCCCAATGAAACAGGCTTTGTCCAAGAAGGGGGTGGGAGATAAGCATTCCGCCGCCAGCAAAATCGCCACGCAAAGCGGCAAATCGAAGCCGGTGCCCTCTTTTCGGATATCTGCCGGGGCCAGGTTGATGACAACTTTTTTCAGTGGAAAGGCAAAGCCACTGTTTTTAATGGCAGCTTTAATCCGCTCCTTGGATTCGTTGACGCTGGCATCCGGCAAGCCGACAATGCTTAGACCCGGAATTCCGGTGCTGATATCCACTTCCACGACGACTTTATTTGCTTCAAGCCCGGTCAGGGAGCCGGTGTATACGGTTGAAATCATTGCTGCCTCTTTATATTAATGGACGTTGCCGAATCAATGGAATTGTGACTGACCTTATTGTTCAGTTTGTGATGGGTGCTGTAAATGTATAAATGTTCGGTTTTTCTGTTGGGTTTTGCGTTGGTCGGCTGCTTTCCCTCTCCGGCAAAACGGACTACAATAATGTTGCGGCTGCGGTTGATTGGTGGAGGCCTGGATGACAGGAAAGGCCGCTGAGTGCTGAGCAGTCCGGCTGCTGCCAGTTTGTTGGATGTGCAGAATCGTTGACAGATGGGACTGAGGAGACGCCTGACGTATGGCCATGACACCCCGTCACATTGCATTGGGCATTTTAGCGGTTTCACTTTGTGCGCTGTTGGTGGGTATTTTTAATGCGGCCCGACTGACAGAACGGGGCAGAACGGCGGCAAGCGGTTCGGTTTCGGGCCTGTTGTCCCAAAGAAACCGACTGGCCTTGATTGAGCTTTCCGGCCTAATCACAATGGACGAGGTTGGAGACAAGGGCCTGTTTCGCTCGGAATCCAACGCTGTTCTTGCCCGTAAGGCGTTGGATGAGGCGGCCAAGGATGATGGCGTGAAAGGCGTGTTGCTGCATATCAACTCACCTGGCGGCACTGTGGGCATGAGTCAGGAGTTGAATGCCGCCGTCAAGCGCGTTTCCGCAAAAAAGCCCATCGTGGTGAGCATGGGCGATCTAACGGCAAGCGGCGGCTATTATACGGCTTGCGCCGCGGATCGGATTTTTGCAAACCCTGGAACCCTGACGGCATCGATTGGAGTCATTATCAGTTCGATGGATCTCAGTAGCCTGCTGAATCAGAAGCTGGGCGTGCAGGCCGTGACCATCAAAAGCGGCAAGTTTAAGGACATTTTGTCTCCATATCGCAAGCCTCAGCCGGATGAACTGGCGCTGGTCCAGAAGCTGGTGAACCAGAGCTATCAGGACTTTCTGGACACCGTGATTGAAGGGCGCACCCGTTTTATTACAGACCCAAAGCAAAAAGCAGAGCGCATTGCCAAACTGAAAGCAGTGGCGGATGGTCGCGTGGTGAGCGGCAGGGAAGCGCTGGCAAGCGGTCTGGTGGATGAACTCGGCGATCTGGACAAAGCCTACACCGCGCTGGATGCGATGGCTAAAAAGCGCTTCAAGTTAAAAGGCAAGGACCGCCTGCCACTGGAAAGCAGCGAGCGTCCGTTTAATTTAATGGAAGTGTTGGGCCTGGCGCCCAGCGCGTCCGCAACGCCGGCGGCTCAGCTCAGTCAATTGCTGCCGGTCAGTATGCGCTATCCCAATCAACCGCTATGGGTGATGGAATAATGGCGGCTACAGCGGAAATGAACGCAAGGGCCTGCGGCTATCTGGATTTGCTCTATGCCGTGCTATTCCATCCGGTTCGGACGTTTAAGGAACTGACTGGCGAGACGGAGCCTGATAATCGGCTGTTGTTGTACGCCTTGTTTTCGGTCATTTTGGTTTCAGCAATTGCTCCGGTCATCCGGTTCATCAATGTTGGTGGGCAGCCGGTGAATCTACTGTTGTTCATGCCGCTATCAGCCTTGATTGGAAGCTTGGTGTGGCTGTTATCAGGACTGGTGGTCGCCATGTTGTCCTATGCGTTTACGGAGCAGACCCGTTTCAGAACAATCTTGACTCTATCCGGCTTTGCAACCTTGCCTTGGGTTTTCATGGGGCCGATTAGCCTGCTAAAGGTGGGTTTGGGTGCTGTGGGCGTGGTCCTTTGCGCCTTGTTTGGCTTATCTGTTTGGTTATGGAGCGTATTGCTGTTTGCGCTGGCGATCGCTGTGACCTATGCCATGACGGCGGAACGCGTCCTGATTGTGTTGGTAATGCCCTTTGTGATGACGCTGATTTTCATAGGCTGGATTTTCGGCTTTTTCGGTAATATCAGCAACCTGGTACCGCATTAGATGCCATCATTGCTCCCTCATCGGAGCTGATGCCGCGGCATCTGAAGCAGAAATAAAAACTGCCTGGCTCAAGCAGGAACCAGGCAGTTTTGTTTACTAAAGCCGTTAAGCAATGCTTTTGGGCTGATTGACGGCGTTCATGGCGCTACCGGCCTTGAACCACCGAATTTGTTCATGGTTGAGCGAATGCGTCAGTTCAATGGTGACGGTTTCGCCGTTCGGTTTGGTGACTTTGGCTTCTAGCGGAACACCAGGTTTCAGGTTGTTCAAACCGGTGATCGTCACCAGATCATCCTTGGCAATCTTGTTGTAATCAGCTTTATTGGCAAACGTTAGTGGCAGCACGCCTTGCTTTTTCAGGTTTGTTTCATGGATTCGCGCAAAGCTGCGGGCAATGACCGCCTTCACACCGAGGTATCGGGGCGACATTGCCGCATGCTCCCGGCTGCTGCCTTCACCGTAGTTTTCATCGCCAACGATGATGCAACCGTTTTGCTTTTTGTATTCCATGGCCTTCAATGCCCAGGGGGAAACGCCTCGTTCCACACCGTTTACGAGCATCTTCACGGGCTCTGCGGGTTTCCCGGTTTCCGCATCCACCGCCCCCAGCAGCATGTTGTGGCTGATGCCCGACAGGTGGCCGCGGAGCGGGAGCCAGTCTTTTCCGGCGGGGGAAATGTGGTCGGTTGTGGTCTGTCCCTGCGTTTTGATCAGCACCGGTACATCAATGAAGTCTTTGCCGTCCCAGGGGGAAAAGGGAGCCAGTTTTTCCAGACGTGGGCTGCTGGGATTGATGGCCACCTCAACACTGTGGCGGTCAGCTGGCGGTTCAATCAAGCCTTCTCTGGAAATCTTGAAACCTGCTGGCGGTAATTCGGGAGCCGTCGGCGGCTCCAGTTTCACACCGTCAATGGTGTCGGTCATGGGGTTAAACGTGGTTTTTCCGGCAAGAGCCATGGCCGTAACGATTTCCGGGCTTGCGATAAAGGCGAGCGTTTCCGCATTGCCGTCATTGCGCTTGGGGAAGTTGCGGTTAAACGAGGTAATGATGGCGTTGGTTTCCCCTTTGCGAATATCCGTGCGATCCCAGTTGCCGATGCAGGGACCGCAGGCGTTGGCCAGCACGAGACCGCCAATATCGGTAAAGTCCTGCATTTGTCCGTCGCGCCGGATGGTTTCATATACCTGAATGGAACCCGGCGTGATGAGGAAATAGGATTTGGATTTTAAGCCTTTTGCCTTGGCCTGACGGGCCACATTGGCGGAGCGCTCCAGGTCTTCGTAGGAGGAGTTGGTGCAGCTTCCCACCAGGGCCGCACTGAGGCGCTCGGGGAACTGGTTTTCCTGAACATCTTTCGCAAACTCGGACAATTTGCGCGCGCGATCCGGTGAATGGGGACCAACCACATACGGTTCCAGTTCGGACAGGTTGATTTCCACGATCTCGTCAAAGTAGTT
The DNA here is from genome assembly GCA_036702885.1 of Oculatellaceae cyanobacterium. GTDB lineage: Bacteria > Cyanobacteriota > Vampirovibrionia > Vampirovibrionales > Vampirovibrionaceae > DATNQC01. Next base: position 4,444 of record DATNQC010000450.1, read on the forward strand.
TTCAGGGTGTCTCAGAACGTCATCGTCTGCCCGCAGGTCTTCGGCGTATTGTTCAGCCAAATCGGCAATATCGCTGCGTTCTGTTGCCCGTAGATAAGCCGCCATCCGGGAATCAAACGGGAAAATTGATGTGGTTGCGCCTAATTCTGCACCCATATTGGTAATGGTGCCTTTGCCGGTGCAGCTGATACTTTCCGTACCGGGGCCAAAGTATTCAATGATCTTATTGGTGCCGCCCTTGGTGGTCAGCAAGCCGCAGAGATACAGGATGACGTCTTTCGGGGCTGCCCAGCCGCTTAGTTTGCCGGTCAGATGCACACCGACCAGCTTGGGCGCTTTCACCTCCCAGGATAGCCCGGCCATAACGTCCGCAGCATCCGCACCGCCCACGCCAACGGCAATCATACCCAAGCCGCCGGCATTTGGCGTGTGGCTGTCGGTTCCAATCATCAGTCCGCCGGGGAAGGCATACTTTTCTAACACCACTTGGTGGATGATCCCGCTTCCGGGTTTCCAGAAGCCCATGCCATACCGAGCGGCAGCGGACCGAAGGAACTCGTATACCTCTTTGTTTTCTTCGATGGCTCGTTGTACATCGGCTTCAGCTCCGGAGTGCGCGCGAATCAAGTGATCGCAATGGACGGTGGAGGGGACAGCCACTTCATCCCGGTTGGCCTGCATAAATTGAAGAATGGCCATTTGCGCCGTGGCATCCTGCATGGCGACCCGATCTGGCTGCAAGGAAAGAAAGCTTTCTCCTCGGACGATGCGATCGGGATAATTTTCAGGCGTCAAATGGGAGAAAAGCACTTTCTCGGCCATTGTCAAAGCTTGTTTGCCAAAAGTTTTTCGGGCCTTGTCATGGCTGGATTTCAGGTTCTGATACATCTTTCTGATTTTGTCAGTTGAGATGGGGGACATGATGGCTCTCCTTGCCGATGACAGGGTTAACGAAAAGCGGGCAAAGCCCGACGGTACGGTCGCAAAAAGGTAATTCCGCACCTGCTGTTCATTGTACTGCGCTCCCAGGGTTGCAGCAATGCTCCGGGTTTTGGTGGGATTTTATGCCTTTGAAACCGTGCAGGGTGATTGTTTTTTTGAGATCAGTAAGGATTTTTCTCCAGGATTTCCAGAACCCGGCGAGCTTCAAAGTGTCCTTGGTCGGCAGCCTTTTTGAACCAAAAGGTGGCCTTTGCCCAATTGTTCATGTGAATTTGTCCAAGCCTGTACTGCACTTCCGGTAAGTCCTGTGAAAACCGGGAAAGATAATACTTTTCCGTATCCGCACAAGCCCGTTTTTGCCCCTTGAAAATATTGTCCCGAATCAGTTCTTTCACGGTAATGCGGGCAGGGTAATGCTCTTTTTCATCGGGAAGACAGCTAATATCCTCGAATACATTGCCTGTCCATACGTCACCACTTTTTATCAAATCATGGATGTTGTCAAAATGCCCGTTAAAGCCGTGGGTGAAATTGGTAAAGACATTGTTTTTTATTTCGGTGTGGTTGGTGTTACCCCCGACCCAAATGGCGAATGTTCTGCCAAAAACCGGTAACTCACTATTACGAAGACGGTTGCCATTGATTCGGCAGTGGTTGCAGTGATCGGCCAGACAGATGGCAACGCCCTCTCCCGTACTGACCGGAAAGGTATCCTCAATCTCGTTATTCAAAACTTCAAAGCGCTCCCCGTAAGTTTCAATGCCAAAACTAAAACCGTTTTGAAATTTACGAAAGCCACCCGTCCGACGAATGACATTATTTTGAATCCGGGCGCGGGTGCCGGCGATTTTGATGCCCCGAAACGTATTATTTGTTAGTAGCAAATCCCGGATCTCGATTTCTTGGCTTTTTTGAGGCATGCCTGACCGGGTGGAATCGTTAATGAGAATGCCGTAGGTAAAGCCGCTTAAATGTCCATTATGAATTTTGATATGACGAACATCCTGCGCGCAAATGCCGGATTGAATGTCCTGCCAGCTTCCTTCTCCAACGAGTGCATGGCCGTCCAGGTCCAGTGAGACGTTATTTGCCTTGATTTCAATGGCGCAGCCCGCCCGGGTAAAAAAGTCCTGAGCGAGCTTATAGTTTCCAGGACGTTTAATTTGATATGGGATCTGGGTAATGGTGATGGTTCGGGGTATCAGTTGATATGCGGCGATGATTAAAAGCAAAAATAACCCAAAGCCAACCCATAGGCCTTTGGCAAGAAAAGCGTGTCGCAAACGAATCTACCTACTACTTAATGATATTGTACTCAATGAGACGGACTTTTACATAAAACAAGCTCAGGCGCAATAACCTATTGAGGCGAGATAATCCCTGTGTATCCAAAGACTCTCAAGAGAGTTGTCGTTGAGCTTTTTCAAAAAGCGATTTGGAGGATGCGAGCCGTCAAAAGGCGCGTTTTTTATGGTAGATTGGATATATCAAGCTGATACCGTTGAGGCAAGGAGACGCTGAATGGCAGGCGAAAAGATTACCATTAACCCCGATTTGTCCCTGAATGTGCCCGATCAACCCATTATCCCCTATAT
>DATNQC010000067.1:0-7201 GCA_036702885.1 Oculatellaceae cyanobacterium
CTCTATAATATGCCGGGCGTTTCGATAAGGCTTTTTATCCTGTTTGGCGATACGCGCAATTTCCCGATTGAACTCCGGGAGTGCGTTTTTTTGAGCTACCTGTTGCAGGATTTCTTTCAGGCGGGTTTCATCGGTTCCCTTTTGTTGGACTGTCGCTTGGTAAAACGCTTGTGCGTAAAAGCGAACCGCCAGGGTGCGGGTGAAGGAATCGTCGCTAGGATGCAAGCCTTCAAGCCCGTTTTTCTCATGAAACAGCACACGATGGATGCCCGGAATATGGAGCGAGCCGGGTGTGGTGGAAAACCAAATCGGTGAATGTGAAACAGACAAGGTGACGATACCCTAAAAGCGAAGAAAGAGGAGATTTGCGATTAAGGTAGCAAAAACAGATGGTTACAACAACTTGCCATTGATGGTGCGTAGCCGTCGCTCTTGTGGGTGAATGAGCGGTGTTATGATTCCGGGAAGTGGCTGGTTTAAGCCAGTAACGGCAAGGCAAATTGCAGCAGTGAATCGAAAATGCCACGGCCATCACCGTTAAAGTTGGCAGAGGGCCACAGGTTGCGTTCTGGGTGCGGCATCATGCCCAGTACATTGCCGCGTTCGTTGCAGATTCCGGCAATGCGGTTGATAGAGCCGTTTACGTCTTGCACATAGCGGAAAACAACCTGGTGATTGTCCTCCAGACGGGCAATAACGTCCGGTTCGGCATAAAAATTGCCTTCCGCATGGGCAATTGGCAGTGTAATGGTCTGACCTGCCTGGTACGTCCGGGTGAAGACGGTTTGATTGTTTTCCACCGTCAACGCGACGTGTTCGCACTGAAAACGTAGTGACTGGTTCTTCCGTAACGCCCCCGGCAGAAGATGGGATTCGGTCAGGATCTGAAAGCCATTGCAAATTCCCAACACTGGTCCGCCGCGATCAGCAAACTGGCGCACGCTTTCCATAATAGGCGAAAACCGGGCGAGCGCGCCGGAGCGCAAATAATCGCCGTAGCTAAAGCCGCCGGGGAGTAAAATGCAATCCGCTCCCTGTAAGTCCGTGTCCTGATGCCAGAGAAAAACACTCTGCTCTTGCAGGTGGAGCCGGATAGCGTCCGCCAGATCCCGTTCACAGTTGGAGCCTGGGAAAACGACGATACCGAACTTCATGAGGCAACTCCTTATGGCTTGATATGCAGCACAGCGTCTTCAATAACCGGGTTGCTGAGCACGTTTTCAGCCAGTTGCTTCAGTTCCCGTTCGGCTTCCAGCAGGCTTGCGGCTTGGACCTGTAAAACAAAGCGCTTTCCGGCGTTCAGGCTGACGACTTGCTCATGCCCCATCGCCCGAATCCCTTCCAGAATGGCCTTGCTTTCCGGATTTAGAATATTTTTGCGGCTATGGACCCAAACCTCAGCCGTGTAGGTCTGCTTTTTTTTGTCGTTTTCCACGGGTTTGGCGTTCTGGAGCCGTGCCAGTAGTGCTTGGTAGGCTTCGGACAGATCTCCGAGATCCAGACGGAACACGTCTTTATCCAGTACCTTGCCGGTTTGCAGATCCCTTAAGCGGAAGTTATCCGGACTCAGCTCGTCACCCAAAATCAGGCGGCCATTGACATCAAAGCCGAACTCCAGCTTGAAGTCCGCGCAACGAATGCCACAGGCTGCAAAGTAGGGCGTTAGCACCTCATTGACTTGCAGAGCAAAGCGTTTGATAGCCGCTAAAACTTGCTCCGTCGGAACCAGGTTTAACTCCAGAATCAGATCTTCGCTGATTTGCGGATCATCGGCGGACTTGTAGAAGAATTCCACGAGCGGCTTGTGGAGCGGCGTACCCTCTTCCAGACCAAAGCGCTTGACCAGGCTGCCATACGCAAAGTTCCGCACCACGACCTCCAGCGGGATCATGGTTAGGCGGCGGTAGATAAGCTCGTTGTCGCGTTCTGTCCGACGGATGAAGCAGGTGGGCAGCCCTTTGGACTCCAGCAGTTCAAACAGCAATGCGGAAACGGCGGCGTTGAGCGCGCCTTTGCCGGGGACTTCCGCTTTTTTCTGGGCGTTGAATGCCGTTGCGGTATCTTTGAAGATGACTTTCAGGCTGTCCGATTCGCTGCCCGCTTGCAGGATTTTGGTTTTTCCTTCAGCCAAAGGAGTCGTGGTTGCGTTCATGGAGGCTTCCTTCAAGTCAGGGGTCACGGTCGGCGGGTTATTGTCGCGTTCTGTTTGACCGCCCCGTCAGAAACGCCATTATTGTCGCACCTTCAGGGGGAAGCCTCAAGCCCTGGTAAACTAACCGTTATCTTTGGATGCTTTTTGTTTTTCCGGCGGTGATTGAGGCGGGGGGTATTTTATCGTTTCGGAAAATGCACCGCTTTTAAAAGCGGATTTCCAATGCGTGGATTGAAAAATTTTTGGATTTTTGAAAACAGGCCTTCAGCTTTGGAAAAAGCTGCCGATACGATAAGCATCAAAGCAAAAAACTTTTCCCACAACAGAAATGGCCGGGCTTTATACCCGGCCATTTCTGTTACTCGACAGATTTATGATTAACAGTGTTTTTAATTATTTCCCATCTTCGATCAGTTCTTCGATCGTCTTTCCTCCTGCTAAACGGTTATGGAGCATTACTGAGTTGAAAGCTTTTTTCTCCATAAAGTTATCTTTCCAGAAGAACCCACCATTCCAGGAGTGTTGGTCAGCACCTTTGCAAAATTCTTCTATATTCTTACCAATCTTCGTCAGGCTATCTCCGAGGCCTGGTTGACCCATACCCGAGAGGATGCTTGCAAGCTTATCTAAGTCACCCTTGCTGACTCGATCATTAAAGTCATGACCGTCTCTGTTGATTCCAAGGGCCTCTGCTTTGTCATTGTCCATGGCTCCTGCAAACTTGACTGCCAGGAGATCCTTCTGGTTTTGTTTCAGGCCGCTCAGATCCATATTTTTGATGATCTTTAAGGCCTTGTCTTTATCTTTCATAGACAGGATCTTGTCAAAGTCAACCAGATCGATATTGTCTTCTGTAATTTTGACTTTACCTTCTGCCAGCTGAGCGTTGAGTTCGTCAGCCGTGGTTGCCTCTGCCGACTCACTTGCTTTTAATTTTCCAACTTTTTTGCTCAGGGCCGTATCCGGAGGACCACCCGAGTCTTTTTTGGCACTCCACATGGCGGCATCAATTTGCTCCTGAGTCAAGTCCTCGAACTTCAGGTTTTTCTTGCCTGTTTTTTCTTCGGTGTAGGCAATGGCATACTCTTCGGCAACGATTTTCTGCTGCCAAGGCTCTAGTTCGTTGAAGCGTTCTTCATCGATCTTCTTGATGTCAGTGGCGCTTCTGCCTTCAAATTGTGAACGGAATTCCTCTTCTTCCTCTTTAGAAGGCGCCTTGGTAGAACCGCTGTCGTCTATGGGTTCTCCAAAGAGGTTGGTGTTGACTCTATCTCCGTTAACGAATACTTTGGCGTCGCCTTTTACAGTGATAGTCGTCTTTTTATTGCCTTCACCTTTCGTCAGGGTGATGGTCCCGTCATCATTTGTCTTGTCGTCCCACTTGCCTTCGAGTTTAACAATGTCTTTTGAATCGGTATTTACCGTGATGTTGCTACCTTCGATATCTTCGTCAAAGGTGATGGTGTTTTCTTTTTGATTGTTAGTACCAATGGTGCCTTTGGCATCCTTCAGGCTAAATACATTGACATCATCTGTGCTTTGCAATTGCCGCATTTCCCCATTTGTAAGGGAATCTTTGTTCTTTTTGTCTGAAATTGTGATGACATTGTTTGGGGTATTGGGGGCGTTAGGAGCTCCAGTGTCGGGCGTATTGCCAGGCTCAGTCGTCGTATCGGAATCCGTTGGCGTGGTATTGCCGCCACCGTAGAAATCATTTCCCAATGGAGTGTTTTGTATTTGTGGCGGCTGCATTGCGCTTTGCAATTGCATATTTAGGTTCTGGAAGAAGGCAAACCAGCCACCAAGCATATTCATATCGAGTGACATGCCGGTATTGCCCGTCGGCATGAACATACCCGTGTTAATGGGTTGCGCACCGATTGGCATGCCACCAGTAAAGGTGTAAGTATCAAATTGTGGGATGCTTTGCAGCGGGCCATAGGGCTGCATTGGCATCTCAGGGAGCTGGAATCCTGTATCCCAGCTAGGAGCAACCCCAAAGGGCGGCATACCATAGTTGTAGAAACCGTAATTCATTCTCTTCTACCTCGACTTACTAAAAATTCCTTGCTGCAATCCACAGGGGATATCAACGACTCATAAAATGTTTTGATTAAATAAAAACAATTAATAATGTGAAATTGCTTAGGGGTTGAAGATATATTGGGTGGGAATGAAATGCGGATAGCCTTAAAAGAAGAGTCTCTACTGATGACGAGCACAAACTTTGGAGATATGAGACGTTATTTAGAGTGGAATCCAATACTGCAGTGCAGAATAGGCGCGCGATGCCTAGTGGTTTTCCCAGTGCAAAAGTTAATAGGATGGATTTGATAATTGAGGCATGAAAGGGCAGTCGACGGAAATTTGTGTATTACATGCTGCAATGATAATCACGCTGACTGGAGAGATGCAAGTTAAGCACCATAGCGGTATGTGCAGGCGCGCCTTGACAATAGACGTGCTATCAGAATCCCGCTCTCTTCGACCACAGGCAAACGCTGAGTTTGTATTCACCCTAAAAAGAATTTAAGTCGCGCTTATGTTAATTCAACACAATAAGCCAGCCTAAAAACCTTTTTACATATTTTGTGTTTTTTCAGTCATTTTGTTAATCGTAAGACCGGTTTTGATGGCTTCTTTGATGGTTTCAAGTTCAGGTCGTTTGGCGTCGTCATTATCACTCCAGCAACCAGAAGCAATTCCTAGCGTGAAAATAGTGGCAAAAAGATCATTTGCGACCTCACCGCCGTCGCGGCCGCTATCCGCATCACCATCCCAGCGTCTCAAATCTTTGTTGTCAATTGCATCTCGGATGTGTTCAATGCGTTGCGCCAGTTGTTCGTTGCCTAGCTTTCTAGCGGACTCGATAATTCGGTTCATATCATCTTCACTGTAGTCATCGTCTTCCAAATCATCTTTGCCAATGCCCAGGAAGCCTGAATCTTCATCTGCGCCGGACAGTTTGTTGTCCACCTTCAGCAGGAAGGACATGGCAACATAGTCTTTTTCGACTTCGGATAAATTATCCCATTGAATTTCTTTTGCGATTTCTTCGGCGCTGGCGTGGTCAGCCAATTCCAGCACCTCTTCCCGAACAGCGGATTTATTGCTAGCCACAGCATTCGGATCTTCCGGGCTGGTTCCGTCGCTGAAGATAACTTGGCCTTTGCCTTTGACGGTGACTTTATTCACGACTTGGCCGCTTTCATCATATTCGGTATAGACAGCGGTGCCATGTTGTCCTTTTTCAACCCGCCAGCCGGGGCCCCATTCTCCAGTATCCGGATTCTGGTGAGCTTCCATACCTGCCAGCAGGACGACGTCGGAAGGCTTGCCATCCGCGCCTTTGGCGCTATCGGTTTCAATAATCAAATCATTGTTTTTGCTTTTAATGGAAACGGCATCCATTCCGCCAAAATCAGCCAGGCGAATAGTGCCTTTTCGACCATCTTGTTCAATGGTCACTTCATCCTGGCCAGTCCCCGGATCCAGGACATCCGTGGCGCTTGTTAAATATTCTTCTTGCGTTTCTTCGACTGGTATTTCAATAAGATTGCCATACTCATCATAGTAATATTCGGCTTCACCGGTTTCTGGCTTTTTATCGGAAATGACAATCCGATCATTGGAACCGTCTCCCATTTTGGAAGGATCTGTATTGACGTCCAATGGGGCTGCTGCTGTCGGGTCAGCTACGGGAGCGGCTGCTGTCGGCCCGCCGGTTAAAGCTGTCTCTGTCTGTGTAGTAGTGTCATAGGGATTAATGAACTCACCGGTGGCTGGGTTCATATACAATCCAAACGTGGAATTGTACTGATAGCCAGTGTCACCGTAGTTGCCAGCGGCCATCATCGGATCGTAACCTGCGCTGGTAGCCATCGGATCGTATCCACCGCCTGCCAGTGTCGGATCATAACCTGCACTGGCTAACATTGGGTCGTATCCGCCGTTAGTTATTGCTGGAACATAACTGCCGCCAGTGTTTTCCATTTTTTTGGCGCCATCACCCTTGGTGATGTTGCCTGATGTTGGCAGTTGGCTCCGGACGTTTCTCACAAAATCGAGAATGCGACCGTATGCCGGGTTGGATTCTTGTGATTCGGATGCTGGGGTTGGCGCACTCGGTGATTGCTCACCTAAACTTTTTACTGCTGGCTTTGTTTCCGGCTCTACAAAAACCGGGCCGGACGCAGGTAAAGGAGCCGTCTTTTGAGGCGGGTAATTCCCCATATAGAATGAAAATGGTCCATTCATCTCTCTGCTACCTCTTCGACTCCAATCAAGCGACTGTAACCAGCTAGGCTTAGGAATAATTGTTTTCTTAAGATTATAAAAACACCAGCAAAGGCGAAATTGATCATATTCCGCCTTTGTTAAGTTTTATAAAGAGATTCGGATTAGTGTACCTGGCGTTTGACGGTTTCCGGCACTTCCAACCCTTCCCCACCCAGCACTTCCAGCGGTTTTCCTTCCACGGAGACTGCAAGCTGGTGTTGATGATCCACTGCGTAAACGGTGTTTTTCAGCTCGTCCAAACGTTGTTCCATGCTGTTGGAACCGCCGCCGGTTTCAAACTGCTTGGAGAGATCCACCACAATCTGCTCTTTGGTTACCTTGACGCCTAAAAGCTTTGTGCCGGCAGGGATTTCAGAATAAAAACCCTGGCGCTTTTCTTCTGCTGTTGGTCCTTTCAGGAGTTCCTCAACGGCAAAGGGAAGCGGGTCTGTTTGCAGCGGTTCGGGGACTTGTCTTTTAACGGGTGCTACCGTTGCTTTGCCACCCTGGTACTTGCTGAAAAAAACCGCTACGGTATCTTGCGGTTCATTTTGCTGCCCAGTCCAGCCGCTGTTGGGTTTGAACCACTGGCAACCGGACAGAACAAGCATTCCGACCAGAAGCGGTAAAAAAATGACTCTCAGGTTTGAAAACGCATGCCGCGACATGGAAGCCTCTTTTGCATCAATCTCAACCACGGGACCTTCTGATTGTACCATTCCGGAGGATTTGCGTGTTTGTGCTAAGCTCTCCCCAGACGCATTCACGGAT
>DATNQC010000068.1:0-5830 GCA_036702885.1 Oculatellaceae cyanobacterium
CGGCATATGACCGCCGCCGTCTTCTCCCTATTCTCCTGTTGCCTTAGAGCCAGGATAATCTGCTCTTCCGTGAATCTGCTTTGCTTCATTTCGAGGTTCCTTTCTTCCGTATTCTACAAGAAACCTCTACTTCCTCATGCGACCCTACAAGGGGCACAGGTCACTTCCATAGGAGCAATTGTGGCTTCTGTGACCGAACCGCAAAAAATGCTGCCATACCTGCATGCAATGGGGATTCGACACCTGAAGTACAAAACTGAGCCTGCTCATTATCCGGCAGTTCAGGAAAATCTGTTGGCGGTGCTGGCAGAACATCTATCCGTTGAAGGTGGGTGGACTGATGAAATGCACAAAAACTGGGAAGAAGCCTTGCAAATCGTGTCCGACGTTATGATTCAGGCTGCTGAGCATCCGGACAAATTTGAGGTGGAATTGGCGCAAGCCGGTTACTACCCCAATGGGGAAAGAATTGGCTCTTCGGTGCACTGGGAATTGGCAGCCGTTTAATCTGCCAGTATATCGGCAAGCTCTTCCAGGGCTTGCCGATTTTGTATACGGATTGAATTCTTATTTACCTCAATCACGCCCGCCTGCGAGAGCTTTTTGAAGGTACGCGACAGTGTTTCGGGGATAGTTCCCAAAATGGCAGCCAACGTTTTCTTGTGGATTTCAATCTCGGTTTTGTCCGTGTCACTGAGGGAAAGCAAGTATTTGGCCAGCCGGGCGTCCACATTGCGTAAGGAAAGATCTTCAACCAGCGACGTGAAATATCGTAGTCGTTCTGAAAGTCGCATCAGAATTTTTAAAAGAATATCAGGATAAGAGGTGGCAAGCGTTTTAAACCCTTGTCCATGAATTGCGAGAAGCAGACTGTTTTTTAGGCAAAGCGTATTCACTGGATAAGTTGGGTTGCCGCTAAAAACCGGAAATTCGGCAAAGATATCTCCGGCGTTGAATAAATGCAGAATGACTTCCTTTCCTTCTGCGGATGTTTTGTATGCCTGAACCTGTCCCGATATCAAAATGTAGAAATAGTCTGCCGGATCACCTTCATGAAAGAGGATTTCTCCAGCTTCTCGTTTGATGAGTCGGCATTGTTGAGCCAAGGACGTCAATTCCTGATCTGAAAAATCTTTGAGCAGGTAAGATTCCTTGAGTGTGGCGGAAATATCCAAAGTCATCATCCTGCCATGGTAGCACGGACGGCCTCAGAAAACATAAGCAAGCTTAGAATCACTGATGTGTTTAGCTCAAAATTAATCGGTTATTGGAAGCCCGTATTAATCACTTGTACGAACTATTGATGCTGGAATTGGTGGTACCTCAAATTTATACCTTTGTTCGCCGAAGATGACATTAAGTAGCATTCTAATTCCTTTAAAAAACTGGTGCTCCCTGGCTTTCTCTGGAACATGCCAGTCTTGAATCTCAACGGTAACGGGCCTTTCTGTTTGGACTTTCTTTCCATTTTTCAGGGCTTCTACCATAATTTCGGAGCCATCAAGACCAGCGCTAGCAGCTTTTTTTTTGCTTCAGTTGCATCATTGCCCAGTTCATCGTCTACGAATAGGAACCAATCACTTGGGAGGTCATCCATACAGACTTCACTGTAATTTTCTTCAACAAAGAAGCTCAAGATTTAAAATTGCCAACAAATTGCAAGTGATTATAAATGTTTTAATTTTAAAACAAATTAATTGGGGTTACATGAAAAAAGTGAATGTGTTACTGGACTTTAGTGTGGCTATCGAGTTGGACATTTTTTGCGGGTAAGCTGAAAATCCAGGCGAAAATAAGCGCGGTTAACGGTACTGTTAATACCAAAGTTAACCCACCGGCAAGGGCAATAGTCAACATGCTGGCCGTGCTTTCCAGATTGATGAATTGTGCGGTGGATGTCCCCTGTAATTGCAGCAGGATCGGCAGATACAAACCTAAAAATAACAAAGCGAGCGACGAAATGAGTGGTCCTAAATGTCTCCTCCCACGGAGCATGGCGATGCGGAAGCGCTCTACAAAATTCAATGGTTCGTCATGCTCACCGTCCGGCAACTTTCTGGTTTGCGCTAGCGACCAGCACAAATAAAAAATAAAGCCCTGGTAGCCAAGCAGCACGGTTCCCATAAACAGCGCCCAATAATCCATTCGGGCGGAACGATACCAGAGTGCGGCGAGCGCTTCGCTGGTGTACCCGTCCAAAGGGGTAATCCAGTGCATGACGCGGATGATAGCAGCCATAATCGCGAGTCCGCCCAAGGTGCTAAGAATGACCACGGACTGCGTGCGATCAAACAGTCGGTCCGAATGCTCGTTTTCCGGGCTTTTGTAAATCAAGCTACCCAGCACGGTGAACACAAAGCACATGATGAGCGTCGCCAAAAGCCCGCCTTGACCTGCCAGTACGGCGGGAAACAGGATTTGGTAACAGCCCAGCAGAATCAGCAGGGCAAGCAGTAAATGTTTGGAGACTTCCACCCCACCAATGAGCAGCAAGGCGAGGATGGTGATTGCGCTCAGAATCATCAGGGCTGGCGTGCGATCCCGATTCGCAATGTAAACGTTGATTTTGCCCGTTTCTAGGTTTCGCTCCAGGTTCAAGAGAACCCGTGCGCCTGGCTTCAGTGGAATATTATAAGCGGGATTCTCGCCCAAAATATTATCAACCGTCACCAACTGTCCCTTCAGTCCGGGTACTTTCTCTCCGGAATCCAGTCGGACGGTGACTTTTTGCAGGGTGTCCGTTGGGAGCGTCGGGTGCATTGCGCCATCCGGTGCTGCGTCGTCTGGCGGCGGGCCGACATTTTGCACACGGACTACAACGCCGTAAAGGTCTGTTTGCTCCACTTGGCTCGAAAGATCTGGCGGTGTGTCCGGTTCTCCCTGTACTGCCGTGAAGCACCCCAGAGCAATAACCAGTAAGCCCCCAATCAGCCGCCTATATCGGTATGGCTTCCATGGCAAGCATTGCGCAGGCATGACCATCTTCTCCCAACTCCGCGATGACGTGTTCGCTGACTTTTTCTATTCTAGCGCTAATTTGGGTTGCTCAACCCAGCCGGAAGGCAACTGGTATCCCAGGTGGCGGAAAGCGGCAGCTGTCACTACCCGCCCCCGCGGAGTCCGGTTGATCAAACCCATTTGCAGGAGGTAGGGCTCATACACATCTTCAATCGTCCGTGCATCTTCACCTAAAGAGGATGCCAAGGTTTCCAGACCCACAGGGCCGCCGGAGAAATTTTCAATGATGAGCTTCAACAAGGCCCGATCAGTGGGATCGAGCCCGTTGGCGTCGATTTCAAACAAGTCCAAAGCCTCATTGGCCAGTGTAGCGTTAATGCATTTTTGATTCGTGCGTTTTACTTCCATAAAATCCCGCACGCGGCGCAGCAAACGATTGGCAATCCGAGGGGTGCCGCGGGAACGTTTTGCAATGGCCATTGCGCCATCTTCTAGAACTTCAATACCCAGAATACCCGCAGAACGCTGGATGATTCGCGCCAATTCCTCGTGGGTATAGAAATTCAGGCGGACCATCAAGCCGAAGCGGTCACGTAAGGGACCGGAAAGCGAACCAGCTTTTGTGGTGGCTCCTACCAGCGTGAAACGAGGCAGCGGCACCCGGAGGATTTTGGCGCTTTCCCCCTTGCCGATGGTGCGATCCAGTGTGAAATCCTCCATGGCTGGGTATAAAATCTCTTCCGCAACCTTGTTCAGCCGATGAATCTCGTCAATAAACAGCACACTACCCGGCTTCATCCCCATGAGAATGCCGATAATGTCGCGGGGCCGCTCCAAGGCCGGGGCGGATGTGATGTGAATCTCAGCTCCCATTTCTTGTGCGATGACCATTGCCAGCGTGGTTTTGCCAAGACCGGGGGGGCCATACAGCAGGAGATGATCCAGCGCTTCTTGTCGTTGCTTGGCAGCGTCCAAGCCAATCTGGATACTTTCCTTGAGTGCTGTTTGACCGATGTATTCACTTAAAGCTTTTGGGCGGATGGTGTTTTCCAGCCGACTGTCAAAGGGCGTTTCCTGGTTTTTCATCAAGCCGGAACGCTCCACAGGCAAGCCTTTTTTCTGACCAGGAGGGGCTTGTTTACTCTCTGTGGTATCTGGGGTTGATTTAGAGGTTCTTTCGGACGGGCCGGATGAATATTGGATGGTCACGTTGCGCTCTCAAATCCGTTAATCATCGCCATTCTAGCATTTGCATAACAGACATTAACGGTTTGTACCTTTTTATGAAGTATGCTCAAGATGCTCTCATTGAGCACGATGGGCTGTTTTTTCTCTTGAGACGATGGCGGGCAGTACTTCCAGCAGGCGGTCAACATCGGCTTGGGTAGAATGCCGCCCCAGGGAAAAACGTAGGGTCGCGCGGGCTATTTCATCGGATTTCCCTAAGGCTTTTACCACGCGGGATGGTTCAATTACCGCGCTATGGCAGGCCGAACCACTGGAAACCGCAATCCCTTTCAAATCCAGTCGAAGCACTAAGGCTTCTCCTTCTCCCGGAGGGAAGGAGAAATGTGCATTGCCCGGAACTCGCAGGCTTACATCCCGGGGGCCATTCAACTCGGCATTGGGGATGGTTTCCAAGATGCGAGCAATCAGGTTTTCCTGTAAGGCTTGAATTCTGGGGGTGTCTTCGTTCATGCGGAATACGGCCAGTTCCAACACTTTGGCAAGTCCTATAATTCCGGCCAGGTTTTCCGTTCCGGAGCGTAAATCATGCTCTTGCCCGCCACCTGTTAACAGCGGCGTAGGCATAGGCGCACCTTCCCGAATGTAAAGCGCGCCCACGCCTTTAGGGCCGTATATCTTATGTGCAGACAGCGTGAGATAATCCACGGGGAGCCTGGTTAAATCGAACGGTAATTTGCCCATGGTCTGCACGGCATCAGTGTGGAACAGCACGCTCCGTTCCCGCACTAACTTGCCGAGTGCTTCAATGGGTTGGATGGTTCCGATTTCATTATTGCCGTGAATGATGGACACGAGAATGGTATCAGGCCGTATGGCATTTTGAAGTGCATCGGGCAGGATGAAACCATCCGAATCGACCGGTAGACGCGTGATCTCCCAGCCTTCTTGCTCCAGCAGATCGCAAGTTTCATGGACCGAGGCATGTTCAATGCTGCTGGTGATGATGTGTCGGCCTTTTGACGTCAGCGAATGAGCAAGCCCCTTGAGCACCAGGTTATTGGCTTCTGTGGCCCCGCTGGTGAAAATAATAGATTCGGGGTGGGTGTTGAGACAGGATGCTACAGTCTTTCGGGCGGTATCGAGCGCTTTTTGGGCTTCCCGACCCCACGAATGCAGGCTGGAAGGATTTCCGTACACTTCGCTTAAAAACGGCAGCATGGCGGCCAGCACTGCTTCATCCACGGGGGTGGTGGCGGCATTGTCCATATAAATTCTGGGCGAGCTTGGCGTGGGCATGTCCCTGTTTTCCAAAATATCAAGCGGTTCGGTTGGTCTCAAAGCTGCTCTTTATGCTATCGTGGTTATGTCGACGCTTCTTTGAAAGTTTTATTATAGGGAAAGCCACGCCGCCATAAAATCCCTGAATAGAGAGAAGAGAATCCTAACTTTATGGAATCGGTGCTGATTGCGGTTGGAGGGAACGCGCTTTACGACAAGCAAAGCGGGGACAATTTGTCGAGCGAGCGTGTGGCGGAAGTCTGCTCCCGAATTGTTGAAGTTTATCGTCAAGGGTATTTGCCGGTCATCACCTTTGGGAATGGGCCACAGGTCGGTAATTTGCTGGATATGGCGGAAACCTCCGCCCGGCTTTTTACGACACCCGTGACGCTGGACGTCTGTGTCT
>DATNQC010000074.1:0-2249 GCA_036702885.1 Oculatellaceae cyanobacterium
TCCACACTTCAGGGTCTAGATTGACCCGCCGCATTTGGGCCTCCACATCTTGCCGGATGGAATCGTTCCACCCTCCTTCGACAGCCATCCGTTCCGCGGCATAATCCGCTATTTGGTTGGCCTTGATGTATGTGCTGGAGAATGTCGCCGCATCAGGGGCGAACAGGATGAAAAAGGACAAAATCCAAAACATCAACAGCCATTCGGCAGTCTTCACGACCCACTCCTCCTAACTAAAAAGAAAGGGATGAATGGGAAGGACATCCCATTCAATCCCACGTTTCCACAATGCTCGGCGGCGTGTTCGGGTCAACGCCTTGGCTGGCGGTGTCAGTCAAGTTCCCTAAAATCGAAACACCACTTTGTCTCAGATGCTTCACGACCAGCCAGCCAATTCCGATTGCGCCGATAATGGCAAAAAGCATCAGCATGGTAGCGCCCGAAATTTCAGCGGCAGAGCGCTCCTCTTTCAGCCATCTTTTGATTCCCCGCAGAACTTTCATCTTTCTCAACCCCTTTTCATTATTTTTAAAATCTGCTTAACTCAAAACCTCAAAAACTGCATTTCCTGGCAACCTGCGTCCCTTTTGCCGTCTCCACCTCCTTTCACCCTTTGGACAATAAAAAAGGCAGGGACTTGCCATTCCCTGCCTAGAAACCGCTGAATGATTTGATGAAATTGATTAAGAAAATTCCCAGCGGAATGAGGGCGATAAATCCAAACACGCCAAAATTCAGCATCTGCGCTTTGACGGGCCGTTCTTTCAGTATCTTCCGGGTCTGCTGGAGCTTCAATTCCCTCATGACTTCCGACTGGGAACGCAAAATTTCCCTCGCTTTTCCCTGATCTGTGGAGGAAATCTGTTTCAGCGCCTTGGCAAATTGTTTGGCTTCCTGAATGCCTAACTTTTCGGCAAACCGCTCAAAGGCGGCCATTTCTCCAACCGTGTCCATCTCCGCCATCATCCGTTGTAAATCTTGCCTCAAACCTTCGCCTTCATGATAGGAAACCGTCTGCTTCAGCGCCTGATAAGGCGTAAGGCCGGCGTTCATGAGAAGAATCAGCAAATCGATGTAATCCGGAAGTTCCGCGGAAATTTGTTCATTTTTCTGCTTGAGTTTCGACTTCAGGTTCATCATCGGATAAGCATAAAAAAATGCCGCTCCCGCCAATGCAGCCCCATAGAGCAACGTGCTTCCCGTAATGATCGCAAGCAGGAGGAATCCGCAGCCGGCGATAATGGACAATGACACCCGGCTTGCCTGAAAGTCTTCCGCTGTATCCGGCCATCCGAGACGTTCAAACATGGCTTCCAGTTCCCGTTTTTTGTCCGGTTTTACTTTTACAAACCTCGTTGTATAGCGATTAAGCGAATCTATCGCCCATTCAATACTGTTTCGCTCGTCCTTTTCTTTCTGCAACCAGGAACGGATATGCATGCCTTTGGTCTTTCCCAACGCGAAATATAACGCGCCAGACAATATCAACCCCGCTATCACATAGATGAGCAGCAACTTCTAACCCCCTTAAATTTTGGTCAACTTGTTCACTTGATATATCGAATACACCATGTACGTCAGCATCCCCCCGATTAAGATTTGTCCAAATACATTGCTTGCCAACATCATGTATTGCTCGGTAATCGTGAAACGGAGAATCAGGAGTGTGAGCAGCCCCAATGCCACGTTGATTAGGACTTCTTGCTTGACGCTTGCCAGTTCAGATCTCAATTCTTCCCGGAGGAAACGGTTTTTGTTCACGATGTCCGCGACGTTTTTCATCGTTTCTGTGGCATCACCGCCGGAACGCTCCACTACCTGCAAGACACTGGAAAACATCTTGAACCCGGCCACCGGAAGCTGCTTCCCCATTTCATCCAAACATTCCTTTAACGGTTTTCCCGTCCTGTATTCTTCAACAAGACGTCCCAGCATTCCCTTTAGCGGTTCATCCGCCTCCTTATATGCTTCTTCCAAGGCAAGAGGAAGGTTCCTGTTCAATCCGTAAACAATCGCCACCGTCTGGATCATCTGTTCCGTTTGCGCTTCGATTTTTTCCTGGTATTTTTCTCGTTGCCCCTGCAGCCAAATCCAAACAATAAACGCCCCTGAAAAACCACCGACGATGATGGTCAAGGGCGTCTGAAATATCGCTCCAATTAAAGCGCCTGTCAGAATCGAACCATAAAGATAAATCGTCCCCGGCAAATCCAAGCCAATCTTCCGGGCCTCTTCGGTGAATTTCCGGG
>DATNQC010000081.1:0-5774 GCA_036702885.1 Oculatellaceae cyanobacterium
CTCCCTTAAAAATTCAATTTTGCACCTGGGCAACCGATAGAACAGATATCCCCTCCTGTCGGGGTTTTCACACGAATGTAGCGCTAAACCGGAGCAGCCCCTTGGCGTTATCATCATTTCTGACCGAGCGTCCCAAACTAAAAAGAATATTCCAGCAACTGATTGCAGGCCTAATTACCCTGATCGTTCTGTTTGTGGTCTTTGGGCTATTTTTGCTCTGCGGACTGGATCACATCGTCGAACAGCTAGAACTGAAAACTTACGATTTCCGTGCGCAATCCACCTGGTGGGGGCAACGCAAGCATTCACCCAGTTCGGACATCCTGATTCTTCAATTTGATGACTTATCCTTCAAATTGCTGAATGAAGAGTACGGGGAGTGGCCCTGGCCCAGGGATGTCCATGCAGACATGATCGGTTTTCTGAATCGGGCCGGCGCAAAGATGCTGTTGTATGACATCATGTTTGTCGCCCACCAGCGGGGCAATAAGGAGGCAGACGCCAAGCTGGGACAAGCGTTTCATCAAGCCGATAATGTGTACCTGAGTCTGAACCTGGACAACGATCTGGCAGAAAGCCGGGCGCTTGGAAAAGATCTGACGCCTCAAGACATTGAGCTGCTAAAACCTTTGTCCATAGAAATTCGTTCGGAACTTGAGAAAACCACAAACAGTGCGCTGAAACTGCAACCAGACCTCAATGGCGGATTTTTCTTTGATAACGAGCACATGACATTTAACCACTTCCGGGCCATTCTACCGGAATTAATGAGCAAGAAACGCAATATTGCCATCATCAACCACGGTTCAGACCCCGACGGCATTAGCCGAGGAAACCCGCTCTTCTTCCGGTTTCAGTACCAACCATTTGTCAAATCGTCCAACCTGCCCATTCGCAAGGTTGGCGATGGCTGGCAGGATCAGCTTGGCCGAAAAACAGACGCGAACGGGTACCTATTTGCCCGATCCAGCCACCTGCCCGCCCTTCCCCAAAAAGACGGCACCTATGTTGATCAGAACCCCCAGTCTCCCCGGCGGGTGGATCCAGATGGCTACCTGTTGGATAGCTATGGGCATTATATCTATGAGCGGGAAAACAATCTTTCCACCCTGTACTTTCCCTATCTGGGACTCAAAGCCGTTCTGGATCTGAAGTTTCCCGGGCGCACACCCGCGTTGACAATTACGAGAAACGGGTACTTGAAGTTCCCGGGATACAGTATTCCGCTGCGTCCCAACGGGGATTTCCTGGTGAACTGGTACAACGTGGACATTAAGAAGGAAGAATACCGTAGAGCCGTCAAAGAACTTCGATCCGCCCGGAAAAAGACACTGGCCCAAATCCAGGTGTTAACCCGTGATTTGGAAAAAGCCACCACACAACAAGCCAAGCAGGACACACAAAAACAACTGGAAATGCGACAGAACGAGCTGAAACAAATCGACCACTTCCTCCCCTTGTTTGAAAAAGAGCTGGAGGGTGCCGAGAACATTCCCCAGCCCTATCGCACCATTTCCGCATGGAAAGTCATCCGGGCCATGAAAAAAGAGCAGGCCAGACTCCCTTTGGATAAAGACGATATCAAACTCAAAGAGCAACTAAAAAATAAAATCGTCTTTATCGGCGCTACCGCCGTTGCCGCATACGACGTTAAAAACACGCCTGTTTATGCCACCATGCCGGGTGTGCAACTACAAGCCAACCTGTTCGACAACCTGTATCAAAATAAAGGCTATATCCGCTCACTGCGTCCCGGCACCAACTTGCTGATTCTTGTCCTCATCTGCCTGTTTGCAGCAGCCTGCGTGTTCAGATTGCGCTCCGCCTGGGCTGGCATGCTGACGGTGGCCAACATTGCCATCCTTTATGTTGTAATTTCCCTGCTGCTGTTCCACCAGATGCAAATCTGGATCAACACAGCCATGCCGCTAACCGCCCTGGTCATCACCACCACCATCACGTTTATGGTCAAGTACGCGCTTCGGGATCGCGATTACGAAAAAACTTATGCCTTGGCCACTACAGACAGCATGACAGGGCTTTACAACCACCGCTTCTTCCAGGAGCACATGCGGCGTTCAATTGAGCAATCCAACCGCTTCAAGCACAAGTTCTCCCTCATTCTGATCGACATCGACTTTTTCAAAAAATTCAACGATACCTACGGCCACCAGGCTGGAGACGAAGTCTTGCGACATGTTGCCCGTAAATTGAAAAAGACGGTGCGGACCGTGGACGTAGTCGCCCGCTACGGAGGTGAGGAGATGGCCATCATCCTGGATCGCACCAACGAGGAGGAAGCGCTGGCTGTGGCCCACAAGGTTGTAAAGGCTGTTGCCGAAGAAGCCTATCCCATTGCGGAAGGCGTGTCCAAGCATGTCACCATTAGTTGCGGTGTGGCCACATATCCGACTCATGGGGATGATGTATCCCAACTGATTGAATTTGCGGACGCCGGCTTGTATCGCGCAAAGGAAAACGGCCGGAACCAGGTAGGCGCCCAATACGACTCACCGGATAAAGAAACTGGTGAATCAAAAGCCCCTGCGGATCACCATCACTAACGGTTCCGAAAAGTTTTCAGGTGCTGAACATTCTTACGGCATTCGCACCACCTAAGGAAGTGGCAGGGTCAACGGGATCCCCTACTGGTGTGGAGTATTTCAAACTGTTCGCGTTGATTGTTAAATTTCTTGTAGATTCAGCTATTTGTTGACTCTACAAATCCCGTAAGCTGTTAGACTATGAATAGTCTAACCATTCCTTTCTTTCTTACGTAAAAATTCAAAAGCCCCTGATTCCAGGGGCTTTTTTTTAGGGATTATCTTCGGCGAAGACGATTCACTGCAGCTATCAAAGCAAGCACAGCCACTCCCCCAAGAGCCCCCCAGCCTAAACCATCGGAAGAAATAAGGATTGGTGAAGCCTGTCTCTTTGCTTCTACAAAAACTCTTTTTGTTTCCTCAAGAAGTGCCGGATCAGACAATCCAAGCTCTTGAAAAGCCTGCTGCCAGAAAGCACTAAGCTCCTCAATAGAAGGGTCTTTTCCATTTGCAAATAAGGTATCCGCCTTCGACTTCAACTCTTTAACTGTTTGAGCGTATTTTTTTCTCTCGGCAGAATTCTCAAACCCCATCTGGATAATTTCCAGTTGAACATCTTTACTATTTGGCAAGCGCTCGGCCCAGAACATGGCTGAAACAAATTTGGCCAATTGCTTATCGGCATCCGGTTCCGGCTCTTGTAAAGTCCTTAATAAATCTTGTTTAAATTGATTCACAGCTGCTGCTTGACTGCGATCTCCTAGTGCAGAGGGTACGGCAACCCCAAAAGTCGCTCCACCCAATAGGCCTGCCGCAGCAGCAGTAACCAAAAGCTGCTTTGAAACCTGTGATATTCCAGAAAACTGCGGACGGAATTCATCGTGCCCCACACCCACCGCATAAGGCTGAAAAGATTTTGTTGGGGCTACCTGTGGCTGAAAACCGGCATTATAGGCTGATCGAAACTGAACCGCTTGCATGTACTTCCCTTTCAACGCTACTCAAGGCCAGACCTGGCCAGGAACACTATTTCAATTCCAGTCCCATTTGCTTGTACTGGTAGAAAAACTGAACATATATAAAATTGCTAAAAGCCTCACAAGACAATAATCCACCCTCCCCTAATTGAGAAATCTCAACAAGCTCACCGCAATAAATCACGTCCGCCTCTATTCACAAAAAAGAGTGAAAAATCACTTAAACCGCCGCAGGCGCGGACGATTCGCTAGAAGCAGATGCCTTCTTCTCATGCAGGTAATCTAAACGGCGCAACTCCGGCCAAATAGCGGCAATACCCAGAACCGTTGCAATCGTTGCAAACCCGCCAAAAACCACGGAAAACACCGGTCCCATCCAATGCGCCACCAGGCCGGACTCAAACCCGCCCAACTCGTTGGAAGTCCCAATAAAGATATAATTAATGGCCGAAACACGCCCCCGCATCTCATCCGGCGTGCGCAACTGCACCAACGCCTGACGAATCACCACGCTCACATTATCAAACACACCGGTCAGAAACAGCATGGCCAACGACAGCAGGAAGTTTCTGGAAAGACCAAAAATAATCGTCGCAATGCCAAACCCAATAACGGATCCCAGCAGCAGAACGCCCGACTTCCGCAATTCCTGCTGCCGAGCCAGGAAAAAGCCCATTAAAATTGCACCAACCGATGGTGCAGCCTGCATCCACCCCAAGCCGGACGGCCCCACATGCAGGATATCCTTGGCGTAAATCGGTAACAGCGCCATAGCCCCGCCAAACAACACGGCAAACATATCCAGGGTGATGGCAGCCAGAATCAACGGGCTTTTACGAACAAAATCCACGCCAGACAGCATGGAGCGCCAAGTCATGGAAGAACCCGTGGGGGTATATGGCCGGCTTTCCGTTCGGAACAGAACCAGCACAAAGATGAGACAGGTCAAAAACTCAACCAGATATACCGGCGCCGCATTGTGGAGGATGCCAATCATCGCGCCGCCCAGCGTCGGCCCCAGAATGGATGAAGCTTGATAATTGATACTACCCCACGTCACCGCATTGGTGAAATTGCGCTCACTCACCACTTGAGGGATCAAAGCCGCATTGGCCGGACTGTGAAAGGCCCTGCCGATGCCCGCCAACACCAGGCAAGCATACATGATCGCCGCCGGGCCATGCAGAATTGAATTCAGAAATAGCCCGCCCGTTGCCACCAGAAAAATCGCTTGCGCCCATAAAAGAACGTTTTTCCGGTCCAGTCGATCCACCAAATTTCCGGCGGGCAGCGTAAACAACAGCACTGGCAAAAACTGAGCCAGCCCGATATAGCCCAAGGCCATGGCCGAGCCGGTCTTTTCATACATTTCCCAACCCACTGCAACGCTTAGCATTTGTCGGCCCAGCATGGCCACAAAAGAACCTAAAAAGTAACGCAGATAATTTTTTTCATGTAGGGCAGAGCGAGGCGATGATTCGTCAACAGACATGGAAGACTACTCAGATTTGGGTTCAAAGCCATTCTACGGAACAAGGTGAAACCGTTGCAAGGCCATGTACTGAAAAAATCAACATTTAGATGCCATTTCAAGGAGCCGCGCAGGCAAGAAGTTACGAGTCGGTAAATAGCAAGGCCGAGCAGCGCATTGACGCAGAATGCGCCTCACGAGGTTCAAATGTCGATTCACCCTAGGACTTTTGCGACCGCTTACTGGCTGCTGGCTTTTTAACCGCCCTTGGCTTTACGTTGACCTTGGCGCACCAGTCGGAAACAGGGCAAACATCACAGCGCGGCCCGATAGGCTTACAAATTTGCTGTCCGTGCAGCACCATCACAGTATTAATCACCAACCAGTAAGGTTGTGGCAGCTTGGCACGCAAGACATTCTCCGTCTCTTCCGGGGTTTGGGTTTTCACATAGCCCAACCGATTGCAAATCCGGTGCACATGCGTATCCACGCAGATAGCAGGCAACCCATGCCCCAAACCAACGACCAGGTTGGCCGTCTTCCGCCCCACGCCTTTCAAGGTCAGCAATTCATCAATGGTATCCGGCACCCGGCCATCATAGTCATCCAGCAGTTTTTGAGAAAACTCCAGAATGGTTCTGGCCTTGGTTTTATAAAAGCCGATCGGAAACACCAGTTTTTCAATGACTTCCGGGGACAGTGTCACCATCTTTTGCGGCGTATCCGCCACGGCAAACAGGCGTTCACTCGCCGGAATCGTCACTTCATCCTTGGTTCTTAGGC
>DATNQC010000083.1:0-4018 GCA_036702885.1 Oculatellaceae cyanobacterium
GCGGAGATCATTTACCAATCCGTGGACAAGGATGCCAACATCATCTTTGGTTCCGTGATTGACGAACGCATCCAGGGCGAAATTCAAATCACCGTGATTGCAACCGGCTTTGAACTAAAAGCGCATCAAGCTAAAATGGAGCAGTTCGGCAACGCCATTCAAATGCCGATGCCCCAAATGGCGGGTGTTGCATCCAAGGCTGGCGTTCCGGCATCCAACCTGCCGTTGATGCCGACTGGGACCCCTCCCAAGCTGGAAGATTCTTCCTTGTGGAAAAATCGTCCCAGCAGCGGGATGAGCGAAGCGGCTCGTAAGTTGCTGGATCTGCCGGATTTTCTGCGGCCGAAAAAATAAATTCCATGACGCATCAGGAAACAATTCTTAAATCAGGCTCCAGGGTGAAATCCCTGGAGCTTGATGCTGACGGCGTTCGACTGCTGGATCAAACGGCGTTGCCGCATCAGGTCAGCTATAAAATGATCCGAACCGCGCAGGAAATGGCGCATGCCATTGAAACCATGCTGGTTCGGGGGGCACCGGCCATTGGTATTGCCGGTGCTTACGGCGTGGTTCTGAGCGCCCGGTACTTCTTTAAGCCAGATTTGGACATGACCTTGTTCCGTGAGCAGATCCGGGAGGATATCCAGTTGTTGTCCCGGACCCGGCCCACTGCGGTGAATCTCTTTTGGGCGTTGCGCAAGATGGAAGAAGTGCTGGATACGCCGGCTGAGACGCCTTCCGACCTTTTGGAAAATCTCACACGGCAGGCCTTGCAAATCCATCAGGAAGATATTGACGCATGCCGTAAGATTGGCGAATATGGCGCAACGGTGGTGCCGAAAGGCGCTCGGATCCTGACGCATTGTAATGCGGGCGCATTGGCGACGGGCGGCTATGGTACGGCGTTGGGCGTGGTTCGTTCCGCTTTTGCGCTGGATCCGGATGTGCAGGTGTTTGCCGATGAAACACGTCCGCGTTTTCAGGGGGCTCGCCTGACGACTTGGGAGTTGCTGGAAGATCATATTCCGGTGACCCTAGTGGCGGATAATATGTCTGGCTATCTGATGCAGGCCGGCAAGATTGATCTGGTGATCGTCGGTGCGGATCGCATTACCGCAAACGGAGATACGGCCAATAAAATCGGGACTTATAACCTGGCCTTGATTGCGCATGCGCACAATGTGCCTTTTTATGTGGCCGCGCCTTTGTCCACCATTGACCTTTCCCTGGCGGATGGTTCCCAGATTCCGATTGAAGAACGCGCTTGCGAAGAGATTTCCACGATTAATGGCGAAGTGATCTGCGCAACCGGCACGCGGTTTTTCAATCCTGCGTTTGATGTGACGCCTGCCAAGTACATTGCGGGCATCATTACGGAAAAAGGTATTGCCCGCCCCGATTACAAAGAATCACTCGCCCGACTGTTTGAGTAAATCATTTTCGCGTTTCATATGCGCATCTATACACCGCGCCTTGCCACCTCACTGCACGGGCAGATAGGGCTTCCAACGCAACGGCCGCTGTATCCGCTTTCAGCCGAAGGGCCTATCCATTTCCCTTTAAACCCGCCGGCTCAAAAAAGCCTTGTAAACCGGTTGCTCTATGCGCAACTGAGGGCTTTGTATTGGCTTAGACAAATTCCGCTGCTGCGTTCATTAATTCCCTTGCCCTATTTGGGAGATGGCCGAGAGGTTTTGGAGCAGCTTGCAAAAACCAATCTGTATTATTTTCATGGGTCGAGAAATCCGGTCGTTTTTCAAAAACTGGTGACGGCTACGCCTAAGTACAAGCTGGTGCTGGATGATGGGCGGAAGGTGGCTCCGACGGTTGTGCCGAAAACTTGGTTGTCCCCATTGCCGTTGGTGGCAATCTTTAATGCGACACTCAGAGACACAAAAGCGGCAGGCTGGCGTACCTTTGTGGATGAAGAAACCCAGACGGTTTATATCCTTCCCGATGCTAAACCGAACATTATTGAGGCGGCATTAAAAGAAAAGAAAAAAGGGATTGTTTATATCTTCCATCGGAAAAATCCGGCGCTTAAAAACGATCCGTATATCCAGACAGAAGTTTGCTCGGAAAAAGACCTGGCGCCGTTGGGGTATGTGACGGTATCCATCAACGACTTGCCGTTTGATATACGGGCATTGCCGGGGAGCGCCAACCCATTTGCAGAAGATTACCAAGAGCAGGAAGTTTATGACTTTTTCAGGGCGCAAGGCTATCCGCAAAAAGAAATCGAGCGTTTACGTCCGCTACTAGAGAAAAAGTTTTCAAGTTGAACGCTTTTCATGTGCTGCTGGTGCAACGACTATGCTGACTGCAACAGCCTGTGAACCAACTGGCGCTGAAATGCCAACAGCGGCAGTTGCCGCGGAGCATATTAAAACGGAAGTTGCAGAAAGATTTCCGGAGGCAACGATTGGAACCACAGTTATGATGCGGGAAATGAGAACCCCCCGTTAGGTAGAGCTGTAAAGGGTTCGGGCACTGATCAATATCGCTTTGTAGTTGCTGTTAAACAGCCGAGAGCTGCAGACTGGCGGTTGACCACAGGGCATTTCGATTGGAGAGGCTCCGATACTCTTGCGGTATCAGGTGCGCTCTATAATGACAGATTTCCGGTAAGTTTAGGGAAGGTTCCTGGTAACCTGTTCGACAAGAGCTGGAAAAAGTCCCAGGATGACCGTATTACAGCGCAAGTTAATGGAGAAACGGGTAGCATCACTTTATCGAGGGCAGAAACAGACCTTCATAGAGGTAAGCCTATTATGGTTGTAACAGGTACTCGTGCTTTTAGTGAAAATCTGAACCCGATCAACAGCCTGAAACCATAAAGAAATTCAGAATTGTTTTTGCTGAGCAGGCAGATAAGCGTATCTGCCTGCATGCAGAATACCATTACAATGCCTTATTTACTCAAGGAGAGTAATTGTTCGCCCAGGGTTTCCCATTCCTGATTGACGGTTTCCAAGGCTTGGCGGTTTTGCCCAATGGCTTCACTCAGGGCCTGTAATTGCTGATAATCCTGCTGGATGGCAGGATCGTTCAAAGCCGCTTCCAGTTGGGAAATTTCGGTTTCCAGCCGGATGATCTCCTTTTCCGCCTTCGCCAGCTTCTTTTCCAGCTCTTTCCGTTGTTTAAGCGGGCTCAGGTTAACATTCGTCGAGGCGGTAACCGGCTGATGCGCAGGTTTCTCGGCTTGTTTAACAATAGGATGCGAAGGCAGTCGTGCGTGCATGTCCTTCCGTTTGAAGCGGTAGTAGTCGTAGTCTCCCGCATACGGGATGAGGCGGCCTTCATGGAATTCCCAGATATGCGTGGCTAAGGCCTGAATGAACGCCCGATCGTGCGAAATGCACAGAACGGTCCCCTCGAACTCTTTGAGGGCTTCGGCCAATGCCTCTTTGGCGGGAATGTCCATGTGGTTGGTGGGTTCGTCCAAAAGCAGTGTATTGGCCCCGGACAGCATCAGTCGGGCCAGGGCTAGCTTGCTTTTTTCGCCACCGCTCAGCACGTGGATAGGCTTGAATACCTCATCCCCCGTGAATAAAAAGCGAGCCAGCAAGTTGCGGACTTCGGTATTGCTCCAAAGCGGCATGACGTCATGAATGGTGTCAAAAGGTGTTGAGTCGCCATCCAGGGTTTCCAGTTGATTTTGTGAAAAATAGCCGAGTTTGGCGTTATGGCCAAGACGAACATGGCCCGCATCTGGTTTGTCCAGTCCCAAAATCAACCGAAATAGCGTGGTTTTCCCGCAGCCGTTGGGGCCGAGCAAGAACACGCGCTGGCCACGCTCCAAATCCGCATTCAGATTGCGGAATAAGACTTTTTCTCCAAATTGCTTGTCCATCCGCTGAATGGAAAGCACCTCCCGCCCGCTGGCTTGAGGTGGCGGAAACTGGACCCTCATGCGGGATTGATCGGTTTCCTGAAGCTCAATGCGTTCGATTTTTGCCAGCTGCTTTTCCCGGCTTTTGGCTTGGGTGCTTCGGTTGGCGCTGGCCCGAAATCGTTC
>DATNQC010000087.1:0-4477 GCA_036702885.1 Oculatellaceae cyanobacterium
GAACGAGGCATCCTGTCCGTGGAGCTGAGCGATGAGGAATTGGCAGCCCGTCGCGCTCGCTGGGAAGCCCCTAAGCCCAAAGCGGATCGCGGTATCCTGTGGAAGTATGCCCGTCAAGTGGGTTCCGCATGCCAGGGGGCAGTGACGCATCCCGGTAAGGCAACGGAAGCCACTGCCTGTTCAGTGACCTGCTAGAGGTTTCTGGAAGTTGCAAAAGGCCCGGAGACTAACTCTCCGGGCTTTTTTGCTTGTGCAAGATCTTTCGTCTCACGCCTTAAAGGCTGGATTCTGTTCACGAAGCCTGCCATTGCCTGAAAGGCCGCTTTATTGCCATATCTGCGTTGAATGCAGCTTCTGCTCTTAGGTTTTTTGCGGTAGCTGACAGACGCCGGAGTTGCAGCCAAAGCGATAGCGATTTTTGGCAACCCAGCTGTAGACAATTCTGCCGACTATTGGAATGGGCGGAATGTATAGAACCCACAGGATAGGCCATAAAGCTGGCATCACCCAGGCCATTCTGCGAAAAGCATCAAAACCCTGATGCCCGTCAGGACTGCCAGTGCCTTTGGCCCACATGGCGACTTTCACAATATCCGGATTCCAACCTGCTTTTAATGTTTCAGGGAGACTATCAACTTCGTTAGAGCTGACAAAACGGATTAAACCGAGCCAGTTCAGCCGATTGCATCGGTCAATCCAGGTTTTGCAGAATGTGCAATCTCCGTCCCAAATCACGGTGATGGGTTGGAAAAAGCGGTGAATGGGAATGAGGGAAAACCAGATGATCATGTTCCCCAGAAAGAGAATGCCGACGCCCCAGGTTAGGAGGTGGAAGACTTCAAAAAAGAACAGATAAAACGGAATGAGTTTCCGCCGGAAAAACATCAGGGGAATCGTTAGTTCTAGAACGTATGTGAACGGCACGCAGATCATGTTGAGGAGTTGATTATCTTGAAATGGCGTCAGGCCCGGCATGATGGACTTGAAATAGCCAAGCTTCATGGTGTCGTAGCCGTCGCTGATCTGGTGGAATAAATCAAACCGGAACCAGTCGAGAGGTGAAATATCAATCAGTTTGTTGAGTCCGGCGTAAAAGTAATAGGTGCAAAATACCAGTAGTACCATGGAAACAAACCAGCCATTCTGTGCAGAAAAAGACAGGACGGGTGTTTTGGAACCAATGGTCAATGCTTCTTTTTCTCGGAAGAAGCAGTAAATCAGGATCATTTGCAAATGCATGAAAACGGCATCAATATCATTGCTGCTGCGCCAGACAAAGCCCCATAAGTAGCTGGGCAGAATATAGCTGGCAATGGCAAACAGGTGTCGTGGTCCTCGACCAAAAAGAACAACCAGTAAGCACGCCAGGATTGCTGCAAAATAGATGCTCCAGAGGGTGGTTTCGTTGGGTAAAGGAATGGCCCAGTGAATCCAGTGAAAACTGGCCAAATCCACAAGCTGGGGAAGGCCGAGAAAGTCGTAACCAGCCTGCCAGCGGTATTGCTCATGTGGATAGTGATTTAATAATTCCTTGGGTATAACGCCAAACACCGGAAAATCACGGCTGAGCAATTTGTAAATAAAAAAGCCGAACAGCAAAATCCGGATGTAGGCAACATCAAGCGCGGGCCTAGGCTCATAGAGCATTTTGGGGAATTGTTTGGCAATGTTCATGACTTGCCTCGCTTCCGGAATTCTCCGGTTTTGGGAAAATATTCGTATTCGATGATTCTTTCCTGGAATGCCAGGGTTTTCGGGTCATAGAGTTCCCTTACCAGACGCAGTTGAGCAATGCGATGAGGCGGAAAATTCTGATAGGGCAAGTGTCGACATGGATTGTGCTCCGGATAGGAGAGATGGCCTAAATAGCGTTCGCTGGCATAATAGCCTTTTTCAAGCAAGGGATAGCTCCGTTCATAGAGGCGAAAATAGGTCGCGAGCAATTGCTTGGCGGTTTCTTCTTTTTTTCGATGCTTGGAAATTTGTCGGCCAATAAAATTGATAGGCGATGTGAGCCCATTGGAGTACCAAATGAACTGACCGTCCTGATCCACCAGTTGAACACCGCTTAAAGCCAGGTTTTGCCGGGAATCGTGCGTCAACGTCCAACCGGCAATGCCGCCAAAAAATGGAGGGAAATAAGCCCCAGGAATCAGCTTAATCCCCAGGCTGACGGCTAAAAAAAAGAATGTGATGCGGCTGTAATATTGGTTTGACTTTTTAAACCAGGCTACAATTGTGGGGAAAATTGCAAACAGGACAACCAGAGCCAGCGCAAAAAAAGACACTCGCCGGAAGATAGGTGCTTCAATCCATTGAGTCAACAGATACCAAACGATAAATAGCGCAATTTTGATTTTAGGAGGCAACGTATTTAGTTTTTGCCGTAATGACTCAATGTTCATCATTGAAATGTGCAAGGATTGCGAGCGGTTAAATTGAATTGACCTTAAGAATAACACAGACATACCTTGTGTAGCGGCTTGATGAGCATTCTTCCCCATAACACGATAGGTTGAAGCGTGCGCGCCGCCCAATGTGGAAGCTGAGGGCGTCGTGCTTGCAAGGTGAATGATCTATCCTGTTAGCAACGCCACTGTAAAGGTATCTGAAGGAGTCAGGTTTGTTAAAGCCAGGCGTACGCTGAAATTAGGCAGAACCAGCCTGCTGAAGTTTTGAAGTGCTAGCTTTAGCGCCTTTTCTGTCTGTAAGCCCCGTTTATTCGCGGATAGGAATGGTGGCAGGCGTTGCTGTCAGGGCGGCTTCGTAGTCTCGGGCCAGGTCCTCGATGATGCTTCTGGCGAACCTTCGGCTATCCGGCTCCTTGAGGGCGACGGGAGGCTTGAGTTGCCGCACGGTTTTCCATACCACGGGGCCATCCTTGCCTTTGGTCACTTCAACGCGGATTCGGTTGCAGCTGGGGCTGTCGCAGTAGAAGCGTACCAGCCCTTCCCCCGGAGAGTGGTACAGCAGTTGTTCATTACTTTGGATGGCGGTCCGGGCGTATTCAATGACTTCCGGCAGCACGCGCTCCCGTTCCGAGGAAAAGTCGTAGGCTTCAAACTGATGGACTTCAAAGCTGTGTAAAGCGCCCAGTTCCGACGTGCTATCGGCGCGAACGACCAAAGCGCCGCCCAACAAGGCTCCCCCCACCATTAGCAAACTCAATCGGATTTTCATCATAGCGGCGACTCCTCATGCTCATGCCCTGTGCGGGGCTTTGCCATCATCATGCCCGCTCGAACGGATTTTAAACCGCTCTGTTACAAAATGCCGCCTACGCCCAGGCTGCCGCTATCCACGGAGGATGTACCGGTGCTGCCGGAAACAGCGGATGAGCGTTGCTGGGCCAGCACTTGCTGCATCTGTTGCATCTGGTTCAGCATCAGCTGCATAAAGCGCTGATTATACAGTTGCAGGTTTTGGGAGTAGGCCAACATCTGCTGATGGTAGGTTTTCATGGCCTCTGTGT
This sequence comes from Oculatellaceae cyanobacterium, assembly GCA_036702885.1. Classification (GTDB taxonomy): domain Bacteria; phylum Cyanobacteriota; class Vampirovibrionia; order Vampirovibrionales; family Vampirovibrionaceae; genus DATNQC01. Next base: position 3,473 of record DATNQC010000087.1, read on the forward strand.
CGCTGGTGTCCTCGGGCAGCGTGGGTGCAACTGGCGTGCTCATGCCAAGACGGCTCAAGAGTGTTGAAAATGTGCTGTTGGTGAGGTTTTTTGCTTGTAAATCCAGAATCGGATCGGATTTGAGCCCAACTTGCTCCGGTGTGATAGCAACGCCCGCTTGGCGGAGGACGTTCAACTGAAAGATTTTAAAGGCTTTGGAAAAACTCATGACAGACCCCAATTTCGTATCCCTGTTATCGGCTTTGGCGCGGCAAACTTCAATTTTGTTCTTACCAAGGGTAATCGGATTTTGGGGTTTTGCAATCAGTTGGCCGAATCCAGACGGACCGAAGGTGGATTGGCGGAAGGCGCTATAATGAAAACGTGATGACGCCGCAGACTTTCGATAAAATCAATCCCGCCACTGGCAAGTTCTTGTCCCAGCACCCGATTGCCACATCGGAGGAGGTCCATTCGGCTGTTCAGTCTGCTCGGATGGCTCAACAAAGCTGGAAAAAAGTGTCGTTGCCGGAGCGTGCAAGGTTGTTAAAAGCCATTGCAAATGCATTGTACCGGCAAGCGGACGAATTGGCGTCGGTGATTAGCGCGGAGGTGGGAAAACCCCTAACCGACGCCCTGGAAAGCGATTTGGGGATTGCGATCAGTATTTTTCGTTATTATGCTGCAACAGCACCCAAAGCGCTTGCCCCACGGCGAATTGCGCCGGACTTGATGTCGGTGCTGGCCGGGCGCAGTCACCGGGAGGTTTTCCAGCCGCGCGGGGTGATTGGTATTATTTCTCCCTGGAACTATCCGCTGGCCATTCCTGCAAGCGGGATTGCGGCGTGTCTGGCGGCTGGCAATGCCGTCGTGCTGAAGCCTAGCGAACTCTCCCCGGAAACGGGCAAGCGGCTGGTCACGGTGATTCGGGAGGTTTGCAAGGCCGCCGGTGTTTCGGAAGATCTGGTGCAGGTGGTGACGGGGGACGCTTCCACGGGGCAGGCACTGGTTCAAAGCGCTGTGGAT
>DATNQC010000451.1:0-3000 GCA_036702885.1 Oculatellaceae cyanobacterium
GCTTGAAACAACAGGCCCAGGTTGATGAAGACGCCCTTGAAAGCTTACGAAGCGCAGGAAAGTAATTCTGGCTTGGCCTGCTGTAGCTGTACGGCGACAGCGTCCAAAGCTTGTCCTAAATCAGCAAGGAGATCTTCGACGGCCTCCAGCCCAATGGAAAGACGCAGGAGTTGGTCGGAGATTCCAGCCGCCCGGCGTGCTTCCGGGTCCATCGCCACGTGCGTCATGGTGGCTGGGTGGGCAATCAGGCTTTCCACGCCGCCCAGGGATTCTGCCAGACTGAACAGGTTCAGCTTGGAAAGCAGCGTCCGGATGGCGTCCTCGTCTCCTGCTAGTTCAAAACTCAGCATGGCGCCAAAGCCGTGCTGCTGACGACGAGCCAATTCATGCCCTGGATGATTCGCCAGGCCCGGATAGTAAACCCTTGAGACTGCTGGGTGCTGCTGCAAAAATTCTGCGATTTGCCGTGCACTGGCTTCCTGATGCCGGATGCGAACTTCCAGTGTGCGGAGTCCGCGCAAGGTCAGGTAGCTGTCAAACGGTGCACCTGTATTGCCAATGCAGTTCCCCCACCAGGTAAAGAACTGGTGTAGTGCTTCCGTGCTGGAAACCAATGCACCGCCTACGACATCGCTGTGCCCGTTCAGATACTTGGTGGTGGAATGAACAACCACATCGGCTCCCAGCTCCAGGGGGCGCTGCAGCACTGGAGAGAGAAAAGTATTGTCCGCCGCGCAAAGCGTGCCGTGCTGTTTTGCCAGATCGCAAACGGCCTGGATGTTTGTCAAACGCAGCAGAGGGTTGCTGGGTGTTTCAATCAAAATGAGCTTGGGCGCTTCTTCTTCAAATGCTTGCGCCAAAGTCACCAGACTGGTTTGATCCACAAATTTGACCCGGTAGAAACCGGCATCCGCCTTGTGTCGCAGCAAGCGATAGGTGCCGCCGTAGCAATCATGTGGGGCAAAAATCAAATCGCCCGGTTTGACGTAGTGAAACAGCAAATCCAACGCGGCCATGCCGGAAGCCGTCATCACCGCCCCATAGCCGCCTTCCAAATCGGCAATGGCTTGTCCCACGGCATCCCGTGTGGGGTTTCCGCTGCGGGTGTAATCGTACTGGCGTTTCCCTTTGTAGCCGTCAAACGTGTAATTGCTGGAAAGATATAATGGCGGCATGACGGCGCCATGCTGACGATCTGATTCAATGCCGGAACGGGCGGCAATGGTGGACGGCTGACAGTTTTTTAAAGGGCGACAGGCGGCGGTGGATTGCTGTGACATTGGTGGATTCCCTCAATTTAAAACAATGCGAAAACTTACTGGTAGAGCGCTTCTTTCAGGATGGGAGAGAGAAGCGGAATTTCTTTCAGGAAGGCATCGTGCCCGTAAATCGAATCGAACTCGTAATACCCTTGCACGCGGGGTAGTTTCTGGCAGAGCTGGCGCATTTCCTCCAGCAGCACTAGTTGGTCCTGACGAAAGCCAACCAGGGTGATAGGCACGCGAATTGCCTCCGGCGCGACCTGGTGGAGATCGATGGATTGGGACAAGCTCAAGTAGCGCTGGGGCGACATTTTACCGATGAAGGCTTCCCCACGAGCGGTTAAATATTCTTCCACGCCTGATTGGTTGCTTGAAAAACGCTCACCAAACTCCCAGGCGGTGCGGTAGGTGGTCATGCCCAGTTCCCGCGCCAGGCTGAGCGCGCGTTCCGGTTGGCTGGTCTCCAGCCCAAAACGGACAATTTTTCGCTGGATGCTCCGCCAGGCAGTCCCCATGGGATGGGGTCGGTGAGAGGCGCTGGTGACAATCAAGCGCTCCACGCGCTCCGGGAAAAGCGCCCCAAAGTGCAGGGCCACCATGCCACCGTAGGAGTATCCGATAAATGCCTGTACCCGTTCAATGCGGAAATAATCACAGACCAGTTGGGCGAGTCTTGCCTGATCGCGCGGGGTGATGGTGACTTCCCCGTCTTCATCACCCGGTAAAAAGTCAAAAGAGAGAATCCGGACTTTTTGCGTATCCAGAATGCCGCCGGGACCAACGGCCTCGCGCCACCAGCCGCTTTGCGGCGTTTGAGACGCGCTGGCGTCACAAACGTGCCGGTTGGCGGAAATACCACCCAACACCAGCACAACCGGCTTATCCCCGGAACCCACCAGCCGAGCGCGGATAGCTTTCCCAACCGTTTCGCCGCTATCCAGCCGGAAGCCGTCCGGCAGCGGAATCATCCCGTCAATATCCAGAATGTGCGGATTGCCCGGTAGAGGAGCCTGTAAACGTTCACTGGACGGGGTGCAGGTTGTCATATCTTCCTCGCAGCTTCTGGAAACAATAAACCGAATCACCACAGTGGCAATTCGGCGCAAGAGATATGACAAAGGTTTTGGGGTAATCCCTTGTGACGACGGCTCATTTGCTAATCGTCACCTCATCTCTCGGCGAATGCCGCAGGAAGTGGCACCTTATGCTGCGAATGCAGACAGGTTGCCCCAGCGTCATAGGACCTGATCCCTCAGCTGGTCGTGATGATTCATTAACGTCTACTATGAGTAGTTTGATGACGTTTGTCAAGTACTTCGTCTGGAATACGCTCGTGGTCTCATTTTTGAGCTTCAACCGAAACACGATTTTTATTGCTCCGCACTGTCGTTCCGCTTGAAAAACGTGGATGAAAACGCGATGATGGAGCCATGATTCGCAAGCCGTTCAAGTTGTCCGCCAATTACGACCCTTCCGGTGATCAGCCCGCCGCTATTGATAAACTGGTGGAAGGGCTGAACGCGGGCGATGAAGCACAAACCCTGCTGGGGGTGACGGGCTCCGGAAAGACCTTCACCATGGCGAACGTGATTGCGCGAACCCAGCGACCCACCTTGGTGATTAGCCACAACAAAACTTTAGCAGCCCAGCTTTACAACGAATTACGGGAATTTTTTCCGGAGAACGCGGTCGAGTACTTCATCAGCTATTACGATTATTACCAACCGGAAGCCTATAT
>DATNQC010000452.1:0-2738 GCA_036702885.1 Oculatellaceae cyanobacterium
GTATAGGCTCTGGCCAGACGGATGGCGCTCATCACCGCTTCGGTGCCGGAGTTCACGAAGCGCACTTTTTCGATGGAAGGAACCAGGTCAATCACCAACTGAGCCAGTTCTGTTTCCAGCAGGGTGGGAGCGCCAAAGCTGGTTCCGCTTTCAGCCACTTCCTGAATACGGCGAATCACCTGCGGGTGGGCGTGGCCTAAGATGGCAGGTCCCCAAGAGGCGACGTAATCAATGTACTGGTTGCCATCAATATCCCAAACGTAGGCGCCTTTGGCTTTTTCAATGAATACGGGATTGCCCCCCACAGAACGGAATGCGCGAACCGGGCTGTTCACGCCGCCCGGAAGGACTTTTTGAGCTTCTTTAAAAGCTTGTTCGGACTTGCTGCGGGTTGACACGGCTTGCATGGCAAAAAATTCCTCTCATCAATGCTTTACCCACCCGGAAACTGCTTTCAACCGAGTTAGGGAACGTTTACCCTATCTTATCCCGAAGCCGGACAAACACAAAACGGCGCTCCTTGGGAGCACTCCCTATAAAATGCCGGATGTGGCCTGAGGCTGCTGGGTGGATGCGCGTAAAATGCTTTCAATCCTGGCGAAAACGCCGTGATGCAGGGCAATGGTGAGGTGATCAATCGCCGGGTCTTCAATGATATGGTTCACCACCATTTGAGGATGTTCTTTGGGGCTTTGCAGGAGTCCTTTTCTGAAGTGCACCATAAAATCCCAAATGGTCAGGATGTTGTGGCAGGCGACTTCTGTAGAACGGCGTACTGCTTTCCAGTTCGCCTGAATCAGTTCATCAAAGACGGCAGGAACCGGTTTTCCGGGGTTTCGTGGAATCCAGAGATTCTTGAGCTGCCGCACGCCTTCTGCGCCCAAAAAGCCTGTTCCTAAAGAAATCAAATTTTGAATCGAAGCCTGGGGCTTCTGGGCATCCAGGTTTTCAAACCAGTAATGCGCTACCAGACCGCCCAAACAATGGCCGATTATATTCACCTTAGGGGCATTGCAGCGCTCCATCAGGTTTTCGACTTCCTGTTTCAACGCAAGGGCGGAGGCTTCAATATTGGCAAAACCATTTTCCGGCAGCTCCATCACGGAAACGTTATACCCTCTGCTGAAAAAGTAGCTGTACATTTCCCGGAAGAAAGCGGGCGGCGTATTCAGGCCTGGCACAATCAGCACGGGGAGATAGGGGCTTTTGGGGTAAATCGTAATGGGAGGCAGTTCCCGGACTGCAAAACACCCTTGGCGCTGCAAGGCGTAATAATCCTGGCGGGCAAGCTTGCTGATTCCGGTCAAGCGCTGGATTGCGTGGAAATACGTCATGAAAAACGCCGCCATACGGCTCAAGCGACGACGATTTTCCGGACTAATCAGATCGCTGTTGAAATAATCCTGTATGTTCTTGATTTCAAGCTCTGTCAAGCGACGATGGATCGGATTCAGCTTGATAAATGCTGTCGCCAGCATACTCCCGACCCGTGAATACATCCAGGGAATGGGTTTCTGCTTGAATTTGGATGAAGGCGGCAACTTTTTCAACCCCTTAAACTGTAGCGTTATTGGCATTATAGCCCGAATTTCCAAAATGGAAATTAACGCGAGTATATAAACCAGTCGTTTTCCTGCGTTTGGTGGGGGTATAAGCGTTGCAGATAATCCTTGACCTGTTGCAGGCCCCGTTCATTGTTGGCGCGTTCCCGGAAAAGCCACACACGCTGGTAGGGCTTCAGGAGGTCCGGACTGGGTAGCGGAGTGGGATAGTCGGCTTGGCTCATCCAGTACAGCATGGGCTGCTCTGGTTTGCTTTTGGAGAGATACCACGCCGCCAAACCCGGTGCGCCTGGCGGACCATTGACTAAAACCAGATCCTGCGGCCTAGCTTGGTGAGTCATCCATTGAATTTTTCCGCGAATGTCCTTTTTGTTGTGCTCATCCCGAAAAGGCGAGGGCGCCCACGTATTGGCAAAGCCCAGCAATACCATAATGCTCATGAGGCATGCAGTCGCTTTCCGGTGACCGGAATCCCAAAGGCGATACAAACCGAAGCCCATTAGCATGCAGACAGCTGGGCTGATGAGCATAATATAGCGATCCACCACAACCGTATGCGTCTGCTTGAACATGTCGTAAGTGATTTGCGCAAGCAGGGGGATAAAAATCCAAGTCAACAGAAAACCTTCCCGGTTGAGGCTGAATTTTTCTTCTTGTCCAGCTTTACCAGGTTTTAGTAAAAAGCAAAACAGCAAGAGCAGGGTGATTGGAATATAGAACAGCCGTTCCAGACGATTATCCCCTGCAATCACCACCAAGGGCTGCCAGACAAGCGCCGTGAGATATCGCAGTGGATTTTTCAGTCCCTTGGCAAAGTGATAATCCACACTGACGCCATGCTGCTGAGCCTGATAAATGGGATACCAAAGCACTGCTGCAAGTATTAGCGCCAAAACGGCAAAACCCAGATAAGCAAACCGTTTCCAATCGCTATTACGAATCAGCCATAACAAGGCATAAACAACATGAAACGCCAGATAAAACACAAAAAAGTAATGACTGAAAAAACCACCCACAACGGTAAGCGCGTATAGTAGCGCCCAGAAGAAGGGGCGAGCGCCGTTTAATGTTTTCCATAGCGCCCATGCGGAGAGAGTGGCCCAAAAAAGGCTGAGAGTGTACATGCGTCCTTCCTGGGCGAAATAAAGCTGAAACGGTACGACTGCTGCCACAAAT
>DATNQC010000097.1:0-1965 GCA_036702885.1 Oculatellaceae cyanobacterium
GGCTTTACACTGGCCCACCGGGCTTTTTGTGGGTCTCGCCGCCTTCCTGCTTACCAAAATCACCCGGATTCAGTCGGTAAGCTCCATGACGGCATCCCTGCTGGGCGTACTCAGTTTATGGCTGTTCCATTCCTCTGCTGCCTATATTACCTATGCCGTCGTGGCTGCATCCTATATTATTTATCTACATAAGGCCAACATTGTCCGGCTAATCAACGGGACGGAGAATCGGATTTAAATGAACAAACTCGCCATTTTAGGGGCTGGTAGCTGGGGACTGACCTTAGCCTGGCTGGCGGCGGACCAGCAACCCAACGTCTGGCTGTGGGACCGCAACCCCGAAAAAATCGAAGTTATGAAGCAGGATCGCAATGTCCGGTTCCCAGTACCCGTTATCCTGCCGAATCGGCTCAACCTGACCCACTCTTTGACGGAAGCTGTGGAAGGGGCGGATGTCATTCTATTATCCGTCACCGTCAACGGAACCCGCGACGTATTGCGTCGACTGAGAGAGGAGGCAGGGCTCAAGCCCAGCGTTATTCTGGTGAATACATCCAAGGGCATTGAGTTTCCAAGTTTAAAACGGACATCGGAAATTTTTGCGGAAGAATGCCCAGAAAATCCTTATGCGGTGCTGTCAGGCCCCACGTTGGCGCTGGAAATCCTGAACGGCCTCCCCACCGCCTGCTCCATTGCCTGCAAGGATGAAGAAATTGCCACCATGCTCCAACAGGAGTTGTCCCACGATTTGTTCCGCCTGTACCTGAACCATGACGTTACCGGCGTGGAGCTGGGCGGTGCGCTAAAAAATATCTTTGCCATTGCCAGTGGCTATATGAGAACCAAAAACCTGGGAGATAACGCCTGGGCAGCCTTGTTGACTCGCGGCCTGGCTGAAATGACCCGCTTTAGCGTGGCATTGGGCGCAGATCCACAAACGCTGTATGGCATGAGCGGGTTGGGTGACCTGCTGGCTACGGCAAACAGCCCCCTGAGTCGCAACTACCAAGTGGGCGCACGGCTAGCCCGTGGCGAAACGCTGGAAGATATTCTGGCCGATCTCAAAGTGGTTGCGGAAGGCGTGAAAACCACGGAAGCGGTCTATGAACTTTCCCGCAAAATGGGCTTGGAAACACCCGTGGTGGAGATGGTCCGGATGTGTTTGTCCGGTCCGTTTTCAGAAACCATGATCATCAAAAGCCTGATGAGCCGAAAGCTGAAAGCGGAAGATGGCCGGAGCTAAAGAAGCGGAAATCTCTCGCCTTATCCGAGCAAATTGGCCCCTTGCTTACTCATTTGAGTCGTCGTCACAACATTATGTGAACTCGGGAACAACAAGCTGATAAATTTTTCTAAAGCCCGAACCATTGTTCTGCTTGGCTAGCTGGTAAGCCGTATAACGTCTGGGAGCGAAGATATTGGCAAGTTTGTCTGCAAACCCGCCGCCACCTTTCGCCTTACGAATGTTATAGGCTGCATACTGGTTCGGGAACAGTGCACTCAAAATTCCACGCTTTGCATTCAATTGCTTTCCAGCCTGTGTGTTACCCGAACGGCAGAATAAGTATCACCAGCTCTCCGGAGCAATGCAATCGACAACGCAGAAAAACCCGCTGCTGTAGACCTACCAATTCCTCCTATGGACATATCCACCCCCTTAAGATTTTAGCTGACCATGCACTTGGACCATTAGGTATAAATTATGACAATCACCAATAAATACCGTTCCTTAAAAGGTGTTATCTATATAATTGACGGGGACGGCTTTATTTAATTAATGGTGATATTTCGCCGGCAACATTTTTTGAAGTTGCATGCGCTGTGCCGGAGTCAGCGTTTCACGCTTCCTGAGAAAAGTATCAATGGATTGATTCATTAAAAACATCTTGTTGGCGGTAATCCGGTTCTGCAACTGGCGAATGCGCTGTGTATCACCTGTAGGCAGAATCGCCCGTAGTTCAGCGG
>DATNQC010000123.1:0-2936 GCA_036702885.1 Oculatellaceae cyanobacterium
GCCATGCAGGTATTGGGAAATCTCCCTGACAATTCGTTCAATTTCCTTTTGCAAATCCGCCTGTAAGCCTTGCAGCGTGTTATTGAGATGGACGAACGCCTGCGGTTCGATAAACACCGTGGCCCCACTGGCGGACGCCCCGTGAATCACGCCCTGAATCTTGTTCTTGTATTCCGCTTTCACCGGAAAAACCATCCGGCCCTCACGCTCCGTCACCGTCGCGCTTTGCAGCGCTGGGCCAAATTCCGGATTCTGGAAAATCGCCTGGGTTTGCTGCTGTAAATGCTGTTTTTGCTGGCGGAGCTTCTGGCGCAGGCTGGCCAGTTGCGGACTTGCCTCATTCCGAAGCTCCCCATCCGGTTCCAGCATGCCTTCCAGATACACCTGCACCGCCTGAGGAATCACCCGTTCATCCAGCAGATCGTGCAAATCTCCCAACTGCGATTCACCCTTCAGGCTCCGGGCAAAATGCCGGATCAGACGCCCGCCCTGCACCAGCACCTTCATCAGTTGCGCCAATTCGTTCAGCGTCAGCAGGCCTTGCCGGGACAGGCGCATGACCACCGAAGTCACATCGGGCATCACGGAACTACTGGTTACATCCCCATAGCGCAGCAACAGCAGCTTCATGCCGTCCACTTCCCGCTGATGACGACGGATGGCGTCCGCGTCTTCCAGGAAAGGCTCTTTTTGCCATGCCTTCACCCCGTAAGGCGTCAGGCATTCGCCCAATAACGCCTCAAACAGTTCAGGCCATTCCAACAATTCAAGAGAGTCCCGCATCTTGCACCTTTTGAATCACCGCTTGCGGTGTAATACCGCTCATACATTCAAGATTCCGATGACACGCAATTTTCAGATGACATGGACGGCAAGGCAAGGGGTTTGTCACCACGGTGGCTCCCGGTGGTTGCCACTTCCGTTCATCCATCGGACCAAACAGCGCCACCACCGGCGCACCCACGGCAGCAGCCATGTGAAGTGTACCAGAGTCCACACCCACCACCCAATCCATTTGCTTGAGAAACGCTAAGCTGGTCGTCAATGACATCTGTCCGCAGTGGATATGCAGGCGGTTTCTGACAGTTTCCGGCAGTTTAGCCTGGAGGGATTGGTATAACGGCGCATCAGACGCTGCACCGAGACAATGCACATGACGCTCCGGTCTGGACAACAGCCATTCGGTAAACACGCCCGCATGCACCGCAGGCCATTCCTTGGCCCGGTTGGAACTGCTCAGGTGCAATGCAACGTTGGACACGCCGGATAATGCAGGCTCGGATGCCTCAACACTCTCCAGCAAGCGCTGTTTGGCGCTTTCCGCCTCCTCCGGACGCCACCAGGCTTCCAGATGGCGATCGAGAATCGGTATACCCACCGCTTCCAGCACTGACAAAAAGCTATCCACTTCATGCTGTTCGGGCCGGTATGGCGTACGCCGCGTCAGCAGAAAGCCGCGTCGTTCCGTATCAAAGCCAATCCGCTCCGGAATACCCGCCAAAAACGCCAATGCCGCCGAGGAAAAGGAACGTTTCAGCACAAACGCCGTATCATACCGCCGCTCTCGCAGCAAACGCACATAATGCCAGAATGTTTTACGCCGCCGGACACCGCCTTCCGGGTTTTCATACCGGTGCTTTCGGGTGGTGTCAAAGAAAATCAACTCATCGATATACGGACAATCCCGCAGCACTTCCCCAGAATTGGGCGCAACCAGCATCTCAATCCGGGCATCCGGGTAAGCCGCCCTCAAATTCCGCAAAAAAGGCACGGTCAACAGGGTGTCACCGATAAAACGGTAACGCATGACCAGAATCCTGCGACGCGGCCTAACGGGCATGAGCGGCACCTGTCAACGATTCACCCAACATGGGCGTGATGAATTCCGAATAGAACCACTGACCATCAAGCATCGGACGAACCTGAAGCGTCCCCGTAAAGGGCCGCCAAGCGGTCGGAATCAATGACGCAACCTTCACCAGGTCTTTTTCCGTTGTGATCAACAGCGGTTGCTCGCCTTGATGCTTCTCCAGCAGCGCGATAAGCCGATTCACATCTTGCGGGGAATATACGTGATGATCCGGAAAGCGGACATGCCGGATAAGCCGCACGCCCGCGGCTTGCAAGTCCTGTTCAAAGCGTTCTGGGTTGGCAATCCCGGAAAAGGCAACGACCGCGCGTGAGTTCAACGACTCAAGGGACAATTCGCCTTGCTCGGCCAGCATCAAGCGGACGCCCTGAGGCTGAAAGGGGACGGGGAGAACCGTCGGCTTCGGATTGCCGCCATATTGCTCCACCCAGTCGTTCACGGCCTGCATGGCCTCCGTATCCACCTGTTTGGTCACCAAAACCAAATCCGCTCTGGCAAGTGCCGATAAAGGCTCCCGCAACGGTCCTGCAGGCAGCAGACGACCATTTCCCAGCAGCCGTTCACCGTCAATCAGCAGAATGTTCAAATGCCGATGCAGGGGCAGGTATTGGAAGCCGTCATCCAGCAACACCAGGTCCGGATGGTAATCCTGGAGCGCCTGCTGCAAGGTATAGACCCGATTCACCCCGACCACCACAATCGCTTCCGGCACCTGGGATTGAATCAGGTAGGCTTCATCACCATGCCGGGGATCCAGAGCGCGAGCATAAGGCACCGGTTCTGCTGCTCCGTATCCGCGAGACAGCACCACCACCGTTTTACCGGAAGCCGCCAACCCTTTGGCCAGTTCCACTACAATGGGCGTCTTGCCGGTCCCACCCGTCGTCAGGTTGCCAACGCTAATCACCGGCGCCGGCGGGATGGTGCGTTTCAACGCACCCAGTGCATAGGCCAGTTGACGAACCCGCAAAGCCATCCCATACAGGCCAGAAAACGGCAGCAGAGGCCACAACCAGGGAGATAGCCCTGACTGGTAGTGCAATTCGGCAATTCGGTTCTTCAAGCT
>DATNQC010000126.1:0-7904 GCA_036702885.1 Oculatellaceae cyanobacterium
GCCATACAAGCTCTCTTAACAAGCCTGGGGCTGACAATTCAGAATACAGTGCCAGGCTTTGAAACGCCGCTTGCGCTTGCTGGTGCCTAAAAAAAGTCGGGCTATTGCCCGTATTCAGCCCATGTTTTGAACAGGCGATTAAAAAAGTTGATCGTACTGCTTGGCGGAAAAGCCGGAAAGCACACGACCATCTTTCGTGACGAGGACCGGCCGCTTGATGAAGGTATATTCCTCCTGCATGTAGCGCAGCATGTCGTCATCGCTGAGTTCTTTTTCATGCAGGCCCCAGGCGCGGTACTTCATGGCGCGTTTGGAAAACAGCTTGTCCACACCACCCAATGCCTGGCTGAGTTCTTCCAGCTCTTGCCGGGAAACGGCTTCTTCCTTCACGTTGATGTATCGGTGGATCTTTGCCCCTTTGTTCAGCAAGTGTTGTTCGGCCTTAATGCAGGTGCTGCAATAGGGAAGCCAGTAAAAACGATCAATGTCCAGAGTGGTCATTGGGGTTATTCCTTTCATCCGTAAAACAACAATTATCAGCCAAACAAAACGGATCAAAACCGATTGTAAAAACTACCAGGATAACAGTCTCATGTGAGCAAACACTTTGCTATGATAATTTTCCGGAAACGGTAGAAGCCCGCGCTGGTGATTCCGGCGACGTGCCGAGGAATGGTTTGAAGGGGCATGCTGCTTGCAGTGTGCTGCCTGAGCTGTTTACAAAGTATCGAGAGTTAGCGTTTTAAGTTAGAGAGCGTATGGCTTCCCAAAGACCGAATTCAACCACCGGCCTTGTGAATGATCCCGGTTTGGCCCTGATCGAAAGCCGACTGCCTCCTCAAAGTCTGGAGGCGGAGCAGGCGGTGCTGGGCGGCATTCTGTTTGCCCCGGATTCCTTCAACAAAGTGGTGGAATTGCTGAAGCCGGAGGACTTCTATCGGGGGCCGCATAAGCACATTTTTGAGGCCATGCGGGAGCTGTGCGACAAGAGTGAGCCCATCGACATTATCACCGTCAGCGAGATGCTGAACGACAAGGGTTTGCTGGAGGCAGCCGGGGGGCGTGCGTACCTGATGGATTTGGCCATGAACGTGGCTACGGCGGAAAACATTACGTATTACGCCAACATCATTCGCAATAAAAGTTTGTTGCGCTCGCTGATCAATGTAGGGAGTGAGATTGCGGCATCCGGCTATGAAAACAACGATGCGGAGCAAGCGATTGATCAGGCCCAGCAGGCGATTTTTCAGCTGGCTCAGCATGGCATGCCGAACGATCTCACGCACATCAAGGATATCCTGCCCACTTCCTTTGAACAGATCGAGGAACGTTGCTCTAATCGCGGCAGCCTGATGGGGGTTTCGACCGGCTTTTACGATCTGGATACGTATACGTCCGGTTTGCAAAAGTCCGATCTCATCATTTTGGCGGCGCGTCCTTCGATGGGAAAAACCGCATTCTGTTTGAACATCGTCACGCATGTCGCATTGCGTGAACAGAAGCCCGTATTGGTGTTCAGTTTGGAGATGGGGAAGGAGCAGTTGGTCCTGCGGATGCTTTGTGCGGAAGCGGAAATTGATGCACAGAAAATCCGGACCGGGGAAATGGCGGATCATGATTTCCCCAAGCTGACCCAGGCGATGGGCAAGTTGGGTGATGCGCCCATTTACATTGACGATACGCCGGGGATGACCGTGATGGAAATGCGCGCCAAAGCCCGGAAAGTTCAGATGGAGGCTGGTGGGGATCTTGGCTTGATCGTGATTGACTATTTGCAGTTGATGCAGGGGCCGAGCGGCGGAGGCAGTGAATCGAACCGGGCACAGGAAATCTCGGCGATTTCCCGCGGTTTGAAAGGCTTGGCCCGTGAGCTGCGTGTGCCGGTCATGGCGCTTTCCCAGTTGTCCCGCGCGGTGGAGAGCCGTCAGGATAAAAAGCCCATGCTAAGCGACTTGCGGGAATCCGGTGCGATTGAGCAGGACGCGGACCTGGTTATGTTTATTTATCGGGATGAGTATTACAACAAGGATACGGAGCGTCCCGGCACGGCGGATATTATTATTGCCAAGCAACGGAACGGCCCCGTGGGAGAAATCTCACTCCTCTTCCGCAACAGCATCACGCGCTTCCTGAACCCTGCGGATAAAAAAGTCCACATCTTCTAGGAGGAGCGGCGTTTAACCTCCTGCGGCGCATTTTCGGCATCAATGCGTTGCTTGGCTTCACTATTGACGATTCGCCGTAAACGCTTCGCCGACGCTGCTTTTTCCTTGACGCTACATCCTTAGAAGCTAAATGTCGATTCGCTCTGGATGCGGCTGATGCCGTGACACACAGCTTACATTTTGCGGTTTTTGACGTTGTTTTGTGGCGCAAAACACGATACAACATTAGAGCCTGACTGGAGAGGCTCAACAGGGCTTGCCAAGTTCTATTGCAGTGCTTAGCTGACAGCGTCGAGAGGCTCTTTGGGGATGGTCCACTTTTGCCTGGGCGGTTGATAGCTCCGCAATTTTTGAAGCAAGGCTTTTGGATCATGATCAATCTGCATCATGGCGTGATGTTCGGGGCGTAGAAAGCCCTCTGCGGTCATGTGTTCAATCAGGCTGGTTAAATGACCGTAGAAACCGTTTACATCCAGAATGCCGCATGGCTTGGCGTGCAGGCCAAGTTGTCCCCAGGTCCAGACTTCAAACAGTTCTTCCAAGGTGCCTGCGCCGCCCGGTAGCGCGACAAAGGCATCGGATAGCTCTGCCATCTTGGCTTTGCGTTCATGCATGGATTGAACAATGACCAGCTCCGTGAGGCCCTCGTGGGCCACTTCTTTTTGTTGGAGAAATTCGGGGAGGACGCCGAAAACCTGCCCACCCGCTTGAAGCACCGCATCCGCGATAGCACCCATTAAACCCACCTTGGCGCCGCCATATACCAGATCGATTCTTTCAGCCGCCAACAGGGCGCCAAATTTTTGGGCGGCTTTCCAGTATTCCGGGCGATGCCCAGGGCTGGAGCCGCAGAAAACACAAATGCGTTGAATGGAAAGTTGGTGAGTCAGGGCTGATTTCTCCTACCACTGCTTGTGACGTACTTATACTAACAGAACGTTTGGAGGAGCTTCCTGTATTTGTAAAGGGATTCAGATATCTAGCACAAAAATCCAAATGAATGTTTTTATACTGTCAAAGGGATATCATTTGGGGCAATATAGGGGGAAATGCAGCATGACCACAGTAGGGGTGCTGCCGTATGGAACAACACCGTATGCCGGTGCAACGCAGGCTGCGGAAGATGGTTATGGCTCCGGTCCTGTAGAGACGACCAGCCAGGCATCAGTCAGAGAAGCTTCTGTACGGCCTTACGCTGAAAATGCCGTTGATTCGTATCATTATGGTCCGGGTTATTATCCGCCGGTTTATCCACCGGTTAGCCAATACCCGCCGTATTATTCTCCTTATTCCAGAGAGGTCTTGCGGGAACGGGATTATTACAAAAGCAGGCTCTATCAAAGGGAGCAGGCATCCGAAGGGCGTGACAAAGGCGGACTCTTTGGACTTGGCATTGGCGCCGGGCTTGGTGGTTTGCTGGGTGGTCTGCTCATCGCGCCGATTGCGGGAAGTTTAGCGATGCCGATTGCACTGGGTGCAGTGGGTGGCGGCTTGCTTGGCTTATTGTTCGGTAGCCAGTTTGGTAAGAAAGAGGCTAAGGCAGATGCTATCCTGAAGGACGCTGAAGACGACGGCCGTCCAGGAAACGGCTCACTGTTGAACGATGTACCGCCGCCGTATGATCCACGTTACGATGGCTACTACGGTCCGCCTGTTTATTATTAATCACTCCCAATCTCAGGCATGAGTCCGGGCATGGCATTCGCGCCATGTCCGGAACTCGGACTGAAATTTCGCTTTTCATTTTGGGCATTTTTGAGACAATGAGGGACAGTGCCCTTTAAAACTGATTCGGCGAGGTCAGCAAGGGTGCATAACACAGCAGCATGAATGGGGCTTCCCATTGTGCGGATATGTTTGCCTCCTCGCCAGAAAACAGGAGGTTTTTTTATGTCTCAAGCCGCCCAACAGCCGGCGACAGTCGCGTGGAATCGGCGACATGTGATTGATTCCTCAAGCCTGACGCTGGAGGAAGTGAAAGAGGTTCTGCGGACTGCGCAGTCCTTTGCGCATATTCTCAGTCGCCCCGTTAAAAAAATTCCGACACTTCGCGGGAAAGTGGTTGTGAACATGTTTTATGAAAACTCGACCCGCACCCGCACCAGTTTTGAACTTGCGGCTCAATACCTGAGCGCGGATACCGTCAACTTTTCGGTGTCGACCTCTTCCGTCAAAAAAGGCGAATCCTTGATTGATACGGCGGAAACGCTGGCGGCTATGGGAACCGATGCGGTCGTCATTCGCCATTCCAGTTCTGGCGTGTGTCGCCAGTTGGCCAATTATTTCGGCAATCGCCTTTGCATTCTAAATGCCGGCGATGGCTACCATGACCACCCGACACAGGGGCTTTTGGACTTGTTCAGCCTACAATCCCGTATTCCGGATCTGGCTGGCAAGAAAATCGTGATTGTGGGAGATATTCTGCACAGTCGCGTTGCCCGGAGCAATATTCACCTGCTCAACCTGTTTGGTGCGGATGTGCATGTGGTGGCTCCCTCGACCCTGCTGCCCGCACAAATTGAGCGGCTGGGCTGCACGGCGCATACCGATATCGCCTCCGGGCTGGAGAATGCGGATGTGGTGATGTGCCTGCGGATGCAACTGGAGCGCCAGCGAGCTGGCCTGATTCCTGCTCTCCGCGAATATATTCGGTTTTACTCCATCACCCAGGAGCGACTGGCCCGCTACTGCAAGCCGGATGTGCTGGTGATGCACCCGGGGCCGATGAACCGTGGTGTGGAAATTGCCAGCGAGGTGGCCGATCACAAGGAAAATTCGCTGATTACCAACCAGGTGACGAACGGCGTGGCCATCCGGATGGCCTTACTGTACCTCTGTCTTAGCACACCAGTCGACCGCGCGCTGGATCCCCTAACGCGGAGCGTCGGTCTGCCCGAAGGCAATGGCAGACTCTATCAGGCACGGCAGGTTGAAGGCGAAAGGGTTTCCGTATGAAGACATTGTTAAAAGGCGGACGGGTGATTAATCCTGCTACAGGGCTGGATGCGGTGATGGATGTATTAATTGAAGAGAGCCGCATTGCAGTGATTGAAAAAGATATTCCGGCTTCCCAGGCGGATGAAGTGATTGTGTTGAGCAGCAAACACTGGGTGGTGCCGGGATTGGTGGATGTGCACGTCCACTTCCGCGATCCGGGCAGCCCGGATAAGGAGACTACTGAGTCTGGTGCGGCGGCTGCGTTGGCTGGCGGTTTCACCACGGTGTGCGTTATGCCGAATACATCTCCGGTGATTGACAGTACGCCCATGATCCAATATGTGGTCAATGCGGCAAAGCCCACAGGGATGCAGATTCACCCCATCGCGGCTGTTACTCGCGGGCTGGAAGGTCAGGAAATGACTTCCATCGGGACGCTGGTTCAAAATGGAGCGGTGGGCTTCAGCGATGATGGTCGTCCCGTCAGCAGCGCCAATATGATGCGCAAAGCGCTGGAATACTCCAAAATGTACGATGTCCCCATCGTCTGCCATGCGGAAGATGACTCCCTTTGTTGTGGCGGGGTGATGCATGAAGGCTATTACTCCACATTGCTTGGTTTGCCAGGTATTCCCAGCGTGTGTGAAAGTGTGATGGTGGCCCGGGACATCGAGCTGGTTCGTTATACGGGCGGCCGGGTGCACTTTGCCCACGTTTCCAGCAAGGAAAGCGTGAACCTGATTCGTCAGGCCAAAAAAGAAGGCTTGCCGGTGACGGCGGAAACCACGCCGCATTACCTGGCGCTGACGGATGCCTGTTGCCAGGGCTATGATCCTGACTTTAAAATGAACGGCCCGTTAAGAAGCGAGGAAGATCGTCAGGCGCTGCTGGCTGCTGTTCAGGATGGCACGATTGACGTGATTGCCACAGATCATGCGCCTCATACGCCGGATGAAAAAGCGATGCCGTTTGATTGCGCGCCCAATGGCGTAATTGGTCTGGAAACCTCTTTGGGCGTTATCCTGACCCATTGCTACCATACCGGGCTTTTGACGCCGACGGAGGTGGTGCGCATCATGTCATCCCGCCCAGCGGAAATTTTTAAACTTAAGGATTCCGGCAATATTGCCGTGGGGCAGCGGGCGGATGTGACGGTCATTGAGCCCGATGCGGAATGGGTGGTGGATCCCTCCCAATTCAAAAGCAAGTCGCGCAACACGCCATTTAAAGGGCAAACGCTCAAAGGACGGCCCATTTTAGTATTTGCAAACGGCGTAAAGCGGGTGGAGGATCAGTCTGCATTAAAAGAGCCGGTTCCCAGCCGGTAACGAATTGCACTCAAACTGCCAGTCAGGGATGTTGAACAATCAGCATCCCTGATTTTTATGTTGCGTTGACGGACTGTTCCTGGAGAGGCGCAAAAAACCGGCCGTTTTCGCCGGAAAACAGCCGGTTTTGCTCATTGGATACGTACTAGTGAGTTAAAGCAAATGTCTGCGTAGGAACTTTAATAACAGGTAGTTTGTCCAGTTTAATGCCGCGTTTTTGTAAAACTGCTAGGAGGATCTGGTCACGATCGGCATCTGTAGGCAGTTCACCACCTAATAGGGTATCGCCAGGTTTACTTTTGTAATTGCCTCTCGCTTCATGCTGAGGACGTTCATATTGGTCATGCACAGCTTGTTCAAAAGCAGCTAATTCTTCATTGGAAAGTCCGATAACTTGGCCATTGGGTCGAACAAAAATATCTTTGGTTTCACCCGGGATTAACTCTGTGAGTTGGCCTGCAGTATTCGGATAATACTTTGCTGCCTCTGTAAGCTGTGGAGCGCGTTGAGGATCTGTTGCTCGTAGTATATAGGCTCCGGAGTGAACCTTTGAAACAATAGGTTTAACAGGTGGATGGACCGGGCAATATGACAGGGCGATCTTTTTCGCGACTGGTTTGAAGTGAAGCGCTTTGAGGAATAGACCTATGGCGATTCAGATCCCGGAATCCCCATTTGAGCCTGCATTGGGGAAAACGGGGGGGCTACCGTTTCATGCACAAAGCATTGAGCGGTGTCTGGCGGAATTGGAGACCTCTTTACAAGGACTTTCGGAAGAAGAGGTAAAAGCCAGGTTGAAGTTTGCCCGCGAACAGACGAGTGCGCTATCGACGCGACGGGCGGATCAGCTTTTGGGTAAAGCTTTTCAGCACACGGCTTCCTGTCTGTTCCTCGCGGCGGCTGGCACGTCTCTGTATCTGGGGCGCCCGATGGAAGGCCTGCTCATTCTGATTGCCATGCTGGTCAATGCCGCCATGCAGAATGTCATCCGCTGGCAAGCGCTACGGCCCCAAACGCCGCTTTTGGATATGGACAGTCTGCGCTGCCCGGTGCGGCGGGACGGACAGTTGCATATGGTTGCGGCCAGTGAACTGGTGCCAGGGGATATTTTGCTGATTGAAAGCGGCCAACTGATTCCCGCGGATGCCCGGCTGCTTTCCAGTTATCAGTTACAGGTGGATGAATCTTTGTTAACCGGGGAGTCCGTTCTGGTTCCCAAAAATGCCAATGCCATGCTGCATGCGGCGGAAGAAGTCAGCGCCCAGTGCAATATGCTGTTTGCGGGCACGTTTGTAAAAACCGGCAAGGGGGAAGCGGTTGTCACAGCGCTGGGCGATAAAAGCATCATGGGGAAAGTCTCTTTGCTGGCACGCGGTGCGGAAAGGCGGGAATCCGACCTGGCGCGCAGGTTGAATGCACTTTCTCAGCGGAGTTTTCTAGCGGTCCTGCTGTTGTCCTGCGTTCTGGTTGCCGT
>DATNQC010000127.1:0-2335 GCA_036702885.1 Oculatellaceae cyanobacterium
CCGGCAAATCGGGCAAGCGACTCAAGGCAGCCTGAAAGTCAAATGGGGGTAGTGATTGATTCATTGGGGATGCGAAAGGTTACTGTTCCAGTGGACGTTTGGGCTGGCCGAGGGTTCAATAGCACTCCCGACACGTTGCCGGCTTTCTGACGATAAGCCCGTTCAATGCTCAGCACGGCTTCACTCCAAAGTCTGATTGCCATCTTACCATTACTAGTGGATTCCTCTGCATGGTTGATTTTGCACTATGGTGCGCCGTCGCCTGCTTTGAACATATATATAATGAAGCAGAGTGGCAAGTGGAAGGATGTGAGACGTGACGGATCTGATCCGGGCGATTCAGCAAAAAGTCGATGTGGTTCGGGCAACGGTGGTAACCCGCAGCTTCCAGTTTGAAGGCAATATCCACTGCCCGCGGATTGGGAAGGGGGGCCGCCTGCTGACCAATCTGCTCAACAGTCCGGATCGCCGGTTCATCGTCCTCACGGACGTCACCATCATCAACCGGGCCAATGGCAAACAGGACCCACACCCTTGCAAGATGCTTCAGATCAACATGGAAGCCATTGAGTTTATCAGGCCCGCAGACAATCAGGAAGAAGACGAAGCGGTATAGGACTGGGAGGTATCCGACCAAGCCAGGACCTCATCAATGATCGCCGTGTGTCCGGTTTCCATCAGCACGTCGTGATAGAAGTCCGCGTAATGCAGGCACTTCTTGGGTGTTGTGCCGGGAATCCGGTCAAATGCCTTTTGCATGGCATCCGGATCACACACCATGTCCTGTCCGGGAATCACCATCAGCGTGGGAATGGTGATATTGCCCACTTCCACCATCGCTTGGTTGCATAGCTCGCGGACGCCCAATAGAAAGCCGGGCGTCAAAACCAACGGTTCCAGAATGTTGTACTGCGGATCGTTCAGAATGCGGTCGTTCCGGGTAATTTGGGCAATCCCGTAAGGCAGACGGGTTCGGGCTTTTTTACCCAGAATCAGGTGCGCCAAAATGTTGCGGATAACGTAGCCCAAACTAAAGGAACGTGCATGGGGCTTATACGCCGGCGCAAACAGGATGAGCCGGTTAAAGCGTTTGGGATATCTGGCCGCAAGCAAAGTCGCCAGCACACCGCCCAGGCTTAACCCGCACAGGGTCAGATCCGTATACCCGCAAGGGGCAATGACCGACCGGTAAAACGCGTCCAGATCCTCCAGGATGACATCCGGGTGGTGCAAGGGATGTTCCGTCGGGTTCAAACCGAAGCCCCGGAGATCCGCTCCATAAATTGGGCTATAGGCCGATGAAACGCCTTCCAGGAAGTCCAGCGCCGCTTTGACGGAGCCACCCAAGCCCGGAATAAACAGCATTGCCTTGCCCGTGGAAGGCTGATTGGGATTGAGCACTTCCCCATAACGCATGGGGTGGCCGTCGGCCCCCAGATAATCATTGACGACAAACATACTATGTATCTTACGCGGGATGGCATGCGAACCGCAACTGCCTGCCCGTTGGGACACCCCTGACCAGCAGGGTTACCCTGTATATATAGGTATGCAAAAAGAAATGCACAATCGGAAGCAATTTACCCATTTTTATTGTTTTTATTTTATTAGATTTATTTACGTCTGATGTCTCATGGGAAGAGGAGAGGTTGAATGAATAATAATTTTCACCCGTTCATTAAGCTCAACGGTCCGCAATTTTCTGGAGCCCAACCGTTGGGGAACAACCGTCAACCAGCCGGCTTTAACACCACGCCTGTTAACTTTTCCGCAACAACGGGTGGAACAGATAGCGTCAGCTTCAACAGCTACTTCAATGCAGCGCCGGTTAAGTCTGTGAAGGATACCCCTGAGACGGTCAACGTGGCCTCCATTGTAAACCAGGTCAGTGTGAACGGTGGCACCTTGAATCCAGAAGCAATGCGCTTCCTGCAAGGCTCTCACCCGGAAAGCGCTTTTGTCGCCTAACCTCTGAAAACAGGTGGGACAAAGGCTTCCTCGGCACAAGGCTTTGTGTGACTGAGTCTCTCGCCAGGCATGCCAGGTCAGCGTTTCGCTTCGCTTTGAAACGAAATGTTGCACAGCCTCTCCCCAGATTTTGAAAACGGCATTACAATGTCGATCTGTTCCGTGCTGGGCGCTTTGCTGCGCATGCAGGGACATGACAGGCATTGCATGATTTTATCTTTTGTAAATATAAATAAACAATCCAGAATTTGGGTAACATCAAAAATCGGCAGGCCGTTTTTATATAACTACAGAGAGCGTTAGTCCTATATATGGACGCGATTCGAGAGAGAAGCAGTTAAAGGAGACGATGTAATGGGTATTCGAG
>DATNQC010000137.1:0-4750 GCA_036702885.1 Oculatellaceae cyanobacterium
AAACAGTTTTTAGTGATCGGGAAAATTTTTTGATGTTGCAAACTCGTCGCTCCAACCACCATCCCCATCATCATGACGGGCTTTCGGGCGCGGCGTTTTGCATGAGTTAGACCAAGCAATCAGAACTCAACAAAAAGACCGCCCCACAACGCGCGGTCTTTTTGTTTACCCCTTGTGATGGAGATTCTAATGGCAAATCCGCTTAAATTGGTGATTCCCAAAGGACGACTTCAGGAAAAAGTCACTGCCCTGCTGCAGGCTATCGGCATCGACATGATCTTCAGCAGCCGCTCTTACCGGCCGCTTTGCTCGGATCCGGATATCGAAATCAAACTCCTCAAGCCCCAGAACATTTCGCCTTTGCTGGCGCTTTCCCGGCATGATTGCGGTTTTTCCGGTTATGACTGGGTTCTGGAAAACGATCTGGACCAAAGTCCTGATTTGGTTAAATTGCTGGATCTGGGCTTTAACAAAGTGCGAATTGTCGCCGCCGTGCCGGATGAACTGGCAGTAGACGATCGCTGGAAACGCATGCGGCTGGTGGTGGCATCGGAATACACCCGGTTGGCGTCCAAATATATTCAGGAGAAAAAACTGGATGCCGTCCTGCTGAAAAGCCATGGCGCCACCGAGGCTTTACCGCCGGAAGATGCGGATATGATCATCGACAACACCTCGACCGGTTCCACATTGGCGGCCAACCGCCTCACCATTGTGGACGAGATTTTGCAATCCACAACCTGCTTTATTGCCAGCGGAGCGGCCATGCGGGATGAGCGAAAACGGGAAAAGCTGGAGCAGATGCGCATGTTGATGCAAAGCACGCTGAATGCAGAAAGCAAGGTGTTACTGGAAATGAATGTATCCAAGGAAGATTTTGAAAAACTGGTTGCAGAACTCCCCAGCATGCGTTCTCCCACCGTTGCGCCACTTTATAATGAGGAAGGCTTTGCGGTCAAAGTAGCAGTCCCGGCAAAAGATGTTTCCAAATTGATCCCCAAGTTAATTAGCCTGGGCGCTCGCGATCTGCTTGAATATCGTTTGGAGAAAATCGTGTCATGATCCAGCCTCGCAAAACCGTCCAGATGCTTCAGGCATATTCTCCGCCGCTGGAAGGTCGCCGTGGTCTGATGCGACTGGACTTCAATGAAAACACCACCGGCTTCCCGGAAAGCTACGGCGGGCACGAACCTAGCCTGATGACGTCATATCCGGAGTATCAGGAACTTCTGGATACGCTATCCACTCAATGGCAGATTGAGCAGGATCGATTGTTGCTCACCAATGGCAGTGATGAAGGTCTATTCACCACTGCGTTTACATTCATTGAACCTAACGTGGATACAGCGGTTATCTCAAGCCCCACGTATGCACTGATTCCCCATTATCTGCATTTGGTACAAAGCCGCGTCGTAGAAGTGGCCGTCACGGATGCTTTTGAATACGATGTGGACGGCATTGAAGCAGTCCTCCGCCAAGGCGTCAAACTCGCCATGTTTGCTTCTCCGGATAACCCCACGGGGGCCATGATTCCGGAAGCCAAGCTCCGTCAGTGGTGCCGGGACTTCCCCGAAACGCTGTTTGTAATTGACGAAGCCTATGCCGAATACGCGCCAACAACTGCCTTGCCGCTGACTGACGAATTTCACAACCTGCTGGTCACGCGCACCTTTTCCAAGGCGTGGGGCATGGCTGGTTTGCGTCTGGGAGTGGTCATTGGTCATCCGCAACTGGTTGAAGCCATGCGGCGCGTGCGCTCTCCGTATAGCGTGAATACGCTCGCAGTATCCACCGCTTGCCGATTGCTCCAACAAAGCAGAGCCGTTCTTGAACAGGCCAGAGAAACCATGCAGCGGAAAGCACGCGTAATAGAAGCCGTGCAACAGGCAGGCTATCGGGTCGTGCCGGGGCATGCCAATTTTTTCATGATGTACATCGGCATCCGCGCCAAGGCGTTTTGCGAATTTTTCCGTCAGACAGGCATCCTCGTTCGGGATCGCTCCAGCATGCCGAAACTGGATGGCATGGTGCGCGTTTCCATTGGCAGTGAAGCCGAAATGGCGCACTTCCTGAAAACCCTGGAAAGATACCATGCCCGACAGACGCTTCTGTTTGATATGGATGATACGCTGGTTGATACCTCTGAAAGCTTTGACGCCGTCATCAAAACCCTGGTGGAAAAAGCATCGGGCCAACCGTTGCAGGATTCGGAACTACAGGCCCTGCGGGCAGAAGGTGGTTTTAACGACGACTGGGAAGCCACTACCGAACTGCTGCATCGACGCGGCATTCAGAAAACTCTCGAAGAAGTGGTGGCGGAAGCCGTTCCGCTCTATTTACAACTGGCCCCACAAACGGAACGCTGGATTGTTGATCCCGACTTTCTAGCCAATCTCAAAAAAAGGTACCGATTGGGTGTCGTTACCGGGCGTAGCCGGCTGGAATTTGAAGCCCTCTGGAAAGAGCGTTTCGATCCGCTGTTTGAACTAGTCGTATGCTCTGATGATTATCTCGATGCACGGAAAAAGCCACAGCCGGATCTCCTGTTGAAGGCCTTGGAACGTCTCGGTCAGGAACCGGAATACAATGCCTATCCCGGTGGGTATTACATCGGTAATTCCGTGGATGACATGCAAGCCGCCCGTGCAGCCGGGTTGGGAGCAGTGGGCATTACCACCACGCAAACATCAGAAATTCTGACGCAAGCCGGGGCCGAGTGGGTTTTAAACAGTTGGACAGAATTAGAGAGGTTATTTGGCTAATGCGATCCGCAACCGTTACACGCAACACCAAGGAAACGCAAATCACGCTATCGCTCCACCTGGATGACGCGGAAACACAAACGATCCGCACCGGGCTTCCATTTTTTGATCACATGCTGGCCGCCTTCGCCTGCCATGGCCGCTTTGGACTGGAAGTGGACGCCGTAGGCGATATTCAGGTTGATCCACACCACTTGATTGAAGATGTGGGCATTGTCCTGGGAGAAGCCATCCGTGAAGCGCTTCCAGGTTACCAAGGGATTCAGCGGGCGGGCTGCTTTGCCTTCCCGATGGATGGCACGTTGGCCGTCACCGCGCTGGATTTATGCGGCCGCCCGAATCTGGTGTGGAACGTGACTTTCGGTAATTTCCCGGTGGGGAATCTGGATCCCAACCTGTTCCGAGAATTCTACAAAGGCTTGACAGACGGCATGCGCGGCACGTTACACGTACACATCCCCTGCCGGGACAATGATCACCATCTCGTTGAAGCCATCTTCAAAGCATTTGGGCGCTCGCTTCGGGAAGCGGTCACACCAGTGGGCGCTGGCGTCACGCTCAGCACCAAAGGAATGCTGGACGCATGATCGAAGTCATCGACTATGGCGGCGGCAATTTAGGTAGCATCACCCGTTGCCTGGAGCGTCTGGAAGTACCGTTCCGCATGACAACAGAAACCAACCCTCCATCTGGCGAGTATCCCGTGCTATTTCCAGGGGTTGGCGCGTTTGGCTCAGCCATGGCGCACCTTACCCGGAACGGGCTTGCCAGCCGTCTACAACAAATCGTTCGGGATGGCACTCCCTATCTGGGCATTTGCATTGGCTTACAAGTCCTGTTTGAAGGCAGCGAAGAAGCGCCGGGCATTGCGGGCTTGGGGCTTCTGCCTGGACAAGTGGTCAAATTTCGCCGGGGCAAAATTCCACAAATCGGCTGGAATTGGGTTCAATCTGTCCACCCCAACTGGGAAAGCGGTTACGTCTATTTTGTGAATTCCTACTATCCGCAAGTAGCGTCTCCGAAAGATGCACTCTACACCGCAGATTACGGCGGACCGTTTACAGCGGCCGTACAAAAGGACAACATCACTGCATTCCAGTTTCACCCGGAAAAAAGCGGCGTGTTCGGGCAAGTCCTGATCCGCCAATGGATTGTTCAGGCGACAAAGTAGCGCCACCCCACCATCATCAAGGAAAGTCTCTCGATATGGAATCCTCCCCTAAAACTTTGTGTAAACGCATTATTCCCTGTCTCGATGTCAAAAACGGGCGCACGGTCAAGGGTGTTCAATTTACAGGTTTGCGCGACGTCGGAGATCCGGTCGAACTGGCGGAGCAATATCAGGAACAAGGCGCAGATGAACTCATGTTTCTGGATATCTCCGCCTCTGTGGAAGGCCGCGCCACCATGGTGGGTGTTGTCCGCAACGTGGCTCACAGGCTGATGATTCCCTTTGCCGTAGGCGGCGGCATCAGCAAACTGGAAGACGCCAAACGGCTATTGGATGCCGGAGCGGATAAAGTCTCCGTCAACACGGCTGCCGTTTTGCGGCCCGAATTGATTACAGAAATCGCAACTGCATTCGGCTCCCAGTGCTGCGTGCTGGCCATTGACGCCAAACGAAACGGGGATGGCTGGGAAGTCCTGACACATGGCGGCAACACCCGAACCGGACTCGATGCACTGAGCTGGGCCAAACAAGCTGTGGAACTGGGTGCGGGAGAAATCCTTCTGACCTCCTGGGATCAGGATGGCACGCGTCAGGGGTTTGATCTGGCGCTCACCCGTGCGTTCTCACAAATGCTCCCCGTACCCGTGATCGCTTCGGGTGGCGCATCCGGCCCGGACAGTTTTATTGATGTCTTTCGGGAAGGCTGCGCCGATGCAGCACTGGCCGCAAGCATCTTCCACGACGGGCAATGGCGCGTGGATACGTTGAAGGAAATCATTCAAAAAGAAGGGATACCCATTCGGCGATGATCGTACCC
>DATNQC010000143.1:0-4987 GCA_036702885.1 Oculatellaceae cyanobacterium
GGATAGTTTTTCCTGATCCGCTTTGGTTTTGGGTTCGATCGCAACTTCAATCACAGGATCCGGAATGTGGATGGACTCCAGAATCACTGGAGCGTTTTCAGCGCATAGCGTGTCACCGGTGGTGGTATCTTTCAGACCAACCACTGCAAAGATGTCACCCGCGCGGACTTCCGTAATTTCTTTGCGCTCGTCTGCTTCCATCTGTAGGAGGCGGCTGATACGTTCTTTTTTGCCTTTGGTGGCGTTCAGAACGTAGCTACCGGAGGGAAGCACACCACTGTAAACCCGGCAGAAGGTCAAGCGACCTACATAAGGGTCTGTCATGATCTTGAATGCGAGTGCAGCAAACGGCTCATCATCGGAAGACTTTCGTTCCGTTTCGCTGCCGTCCATGTTTTTACCCTGGATGTTGGGAACATCCACCGGGGACGGCAGGTAATCAATCACAGCATCCAGCAGCAATTGAACACCTTTGTTTTTGAATGCCGTACCGCAAGTGACTGGAATGATTTTTACTTCGCAGACAGCCTTGCGGAGTGCGGCTTTCAGCTCCTCGATGGAAACTTCCTCGCCGCCCAGGTATTTTTCCAGGAGCGCTTCGTCGGTTTCCACAATGGCTTCCACCAAAGCTTCACGTGCTTTGGCGGCTGCTTCAGCATACTCTGCCGGAATTTCAGTGACTTCGATATCCGTACCGAGGTCGTTTTTGTAGATATAGGCTTTTTGTGCAATCAGGTCGACGATGCCGCGCATTTGGTCTTCAGCACCGATGGGGAGCTGAATGGGATGTGCGTTGGCGCCGAGGCGGTTGCGGATTTGATCCACGACACGCTCAAAGTTGGCCCCGGTCCGGTCCATCTTGTTGACGAACACCATACGGGGAACCTGATAACGATCCGCTTGCCGCCAAACCGTTTCAGACTGGGACTGAACACCACCAACCGCACAGAAAACGGCAACCACACCATCCAAAACACGCAAGGAACGTTCAACCTCAATGGTGAAGTCAACGTGTCCCGGCGTATCGATGATGTTGATCTGGTGGTCTTTCCAGTAAGACGTGATAGCAGCGGAAGTAATGGTGATACCACGCTCACGTTCCTGCTCCATCCAGTCGGTAACGGCTGTACCTTCATGGACTTCACCGATTTTGTGGATTTTTCCGGTGTAGTACAGGATACGCTCAGTGGTGGTGGTTTTACCGGCGTCAATGTGCGCGGCAATACCAATGTTACGAATCCGGTTTAAGGGTGTCTTTCTAGCCACGATGGGAAAACCTCTTGGTTGGGCGCAAAAAAAGCGCCGATCTTAATGAAGATAGGTTTAGAAGCGGTAGTGGGCAAAAGCCTTGTTGGCTTCAGCCATTTTGTGGGTATCTTCCCGTTTCTTGATAGTGGTGCCGGTACCCCGGTAGGCATCCAGAAGTTCTGCCGCCAGTTTTTCGCTCATGGAGCGGCCTTTCCGCTTACGGGAGTATTCGATCAGCCAACGGGAACCGATGGCAATACCCTCTTCTTCACGAACTTCGACAGGAACCTGATAGGTAGAACCGCCGACCCGACGCGCTTTTACACGAACCAGAGGGCGAACTTTCTTGAGGGCTTTACGGAATACGTCAATCCCTTTGTCTTCAGTCTTGCCTTCCAGCAAATTGATGGCGTCATAAAACAGGCGCTCAGCAACGCTTTTCTTGCCGCGTGTCATCAAGCGATTGATAAACTTGGACACTTCCACATCGTTAAAGACGGAATCCGGCATCGGAACGCGTTTTTTAGGTTTCGAGCGACGGGACATAAACGGACAACTCCTTGCTTTCTTAATTCTCTGCTAATGCTTATTTCTTACCGGCAGCCGCTTCAGACTTCTTGGTGCCATACTTGCTACGGCCTTGCCGACGGCCCTTCACCCCTTGAGCATCCAGCGTACCGCGAACGATGTGGTAACGGACACCCGGCAGGTCCTTGACCCGGCCGCCGCGAATCAGCACAACGCTGTGTTCTTGCAGGTTGTGGCCAACGCCGGGAATATAGGAAGTTACCTCAAAGCCGTTGGTTAAACGCACACGAGCCACTTTACGCAATGCGGAGTTCGGTTTTTTGGGTGTGGTGGTGTACACACGGGTGCAAACGCCACGCTTTTGCGGGTTAGCTGCCAAGGCCGGAGACTTGGTTTTGTACTGGACTTTTTTCCGTTCCTTCCGAACCAATTGAGCGATTGTGGGCAAGGGTTAACCTCCTAAACGGTTATTTAAAGTGAAAACTTTGGGTTGATACTGGGCACACGCTACAGAAAAGTGCAATTGACAGGAACAAAGCAGAAAACCGCGACGCTTCAGCGATTCGGACTTTGTTAGGGACAACCATTGTTGGAAGGCACTTCCCGAGGCGAAGCATGCACTTTCACGGATACTGTAATGTATCCAAAGCAAAAATCAATGTCAACTCATCATCAGGCGGGAAAAGCCGATCGTTTCCATTACCCCGATTAGACCATAAAGCGGCAGGGCCGCCAAGCGAGGCCATTCCGTTAGGTGGATTTCTTCTTGGCCGTGCCTTCCGGGATGAGGCGGTAACCGCCACCGTAAATGGTTTCAATATAGTTTTTGCCGTTGGAGACTTTGTCCAGCTTGCTGCGGAGGTGTCGAACGTGCACGCGGATAGTCTCTACGTCATCATTGGGCGAGTAACCCCACACATCTTGCAGTAATTTCCCTAAAGCGATCGTCTGATGGTGGTTTTGGACCAGGCAGTTCAGGATTTCAAATTCCGTGGGCGTCAGTTTGACGATTTGATCGCGGACTTTTACTTCCAGGTTTTCCGGTACCAGCGTTAAATCCCCGACCGATAAAATATCCGGAATGGCAGCGGATTTGGGGATTTGCCCGGATCGTCTCAGAAGGGCGCGAACCCGGACCAGGAGTTCCGGCAACTCAAAGGGTTTTACCAGGTAATCATCGGCTCCGGCGTCAAAACCGCGGACCTTGTCATCTACCACGTTCAGCGCGGTGAGCATCAGCACGGGAATATTTTCCGTTTCCGGGTTCCGGCGAAGCCGTTTGCAGACGGTATAGCCGTCGGTATTGGGCATCATAATGTCCAGAATGACCAAATCGGGATGCTCTTGCTGTATCAGGGCATAGCCTTCAATGCCATCGCTGGCGGTGAGCACCTGGTGCCCTTGCATCTGTAAGTTCACCTTGATCAGGGTTTGAATGGCCGGATCATCGTCAACAACAATTATTTTTGCCATGGTGTACGCCTCTTAGTGAGGCCGTTCGGCCAATTTTATGGTTATGGTCAGGGGGCTGCCGTTGCGGAGCGTGTTCAGGATAATGACATCGCCCGGTCGCTTGGATTCGATGTAGTTCATGAAGCGATCGGCGCTTTCCGCAGGATGGCCATCATAGGCGAGGATAATATCACCTCCCAGCGGGATTTTTCGGTTCCCGACAACGAGCGCTCGGTCGGCTGAGCGAAGCCCTGCTGAAGCGGCCGGGGTATTGGGTACGACGTGATTGATCATGAGCCCCCGATTGACAGGAAGCTCCAGGGCTTTGGCGATTCCGGGCGTGATTTCCAAGCCGATTTCAACACCCAGATAAGGACGAACCACCCGACCGTAGGTGATGAGATCTTGTGCAATGCGGCGCGCCGAGTTGGAGGGGATGGCAAAACCAATGCCTGCACTGCTACCGGAGGGGCTGAAGATGGCTGTGTTCATGCCAATCACTTGACCGGCGCTATTGAGTAAGGGGCCGCCGGAGTTACCAGGGTTAATCGCGGCATCGGTCTGGATGACGCCTTCAATCAGTCGTCCGTTGGGTGCCTTGAGGGTCCGCCCCACGCTGCTAATCACGCCAGTGGTCAGGGTGCTGTTTAGGCCAAACGGGTTGCCAATGGCGTAAACCATCTGTCCAACCTGCAAATCATCTGAATTCCCCATTTCCAGCGTGGGAAGCTGCTCGGCGCCCGGATCAATTTTGAGGACGGCGACATCCTTGCTTACATCGCCGCCTACCAAACGGGCTCGGTAGGATTTGCCGTTCAACAGGGTGACTTCCAGACGTTGAGCTTTTTCCACCACGTGGGCGTTGGTCAGAATGTAACCGTCCGGTGTGAGGATGATGCCGGAACCGGTTCCCTGCTCCGGGACGATATTGGCGAAGACATCCAAGGTCAGGACGGTGCTGCTGATGTTCACCACCGCCGGGCTGGCCTTTTGGTAGATGGAAATATTCGTTTTCTCTTCCGGAAGCAGGGGGATTTTTTGGGCTTCTGCCAGCACGCTGGTGGAAACAGGCGATTGTTCTCCAAAGGGCCACTGGATGACACAGCTCATCAAGGTGCTGAGTGCTGTAACAGCCAGGGAAAAGCCTAGCAATTTTACGAACTTACCCATACGAAGCCTGGAATGTTCCGTCCACATCTGTCTGTCCTACCCTGTCGATCTGCTCGTATATTTATGTATAAATCGTGATACGCATTGTACCTTGTCCAAGCCGGTCAGCCTATAGGTTGCCGCAACCGAAAGGAAGTCCATGAAGGAGCAGGCGTTCGCCCCCCGCGTTTTGAGCCGTCTGGTTGAGTACGGCGAGCTGGTCAAATTTGAGCACACCATTTTTGCATTGCCTTTTGCCCTATCTGCCATGCTGCTGGCAACGCCTGCTGGGCAGTGGCCTTCTTTCTGGACGGTCCTCTGGATTGTTTTGGCAATGGTTGGTGGCCGGACGTATGCCATGGGTTTGAATCGGCTGATTGACGCCCAGATTGACGGGCAGAATCCACGAACACGGAATCGCTCCATCCCTGCCGGGCGGGTTCGTAAAGCGGAAGCCTGGGCCTTGTCGATTGCTTCGGCCATTTTGCTGATGTTGGCGACAATGCAGCTCCCCCCTATTTGTCTCAAGCTGCTCCCGGTTGCGTTTTTGATCCTGACCATCTACTCCTACATGAAATTGTTTTCTCCGTTGGCGCATCTGGTGCTGGGT
>DATNQC010000156.1:0-6772 GCA_036702885.1 Oculatellaceae cyanobacterium
CGAGCACAATTAATTGATTGTCTTCCCATTGAGCAGGTAGTTCCTGGGCTGCGGTATGAATCACTCCCTGTGTTTTTGCAAAATCCAAGGCATCCGCATCGGGATCAATGCCCTGCACTTGCCAATCGGGAAAACATTCCCGCGCCGCCATGGCAAAGGAGCCTCCAATCAGGCCAAGGCCAATAACGGTCAGTTTTTTAAAAGGCAAATCACTCATGGGTAAACCATTCACTGCAACTGAAGCATTACACCGTCTCTCCAGCATAACGCAAAAGAGACATCTGTATCTTCAGCACCGTGAGCCTTAGCGATAGCTATACCGCTTGAGCGCTTCCCGAATGCGGGAATATTCCGGATCCCGGAAGAAAGCAGAAGATGCCGTGGTGGTTTTACCGCTGTATTTGGTATAGCGCTTTTTGCCATATGGCAGGTTGGTCGTCGAGCTCAAGAAGAAGCAGATTTGCGAAATCCGGACGCCTGGATACAGGGGCAACGGAATATTACTCACGTTGGACAACTCAAAGGTCAACGCCCCGCAAAAGCCCGGGTCCACGAAACCGGCCGTCGCGTGAATCTGAAGCCCCAGACGGCCCCAGGTGCTCCGGCCTTCAAGACGGGCAGCCAAATCCAGAGGGATCTTAACGTATTCCAGCGTAGAAGCCAATGCAAACTCGCCGGGGTGCAAAATAAACGGCTCGGTAGGCTTCACTTTGACATGCTGCATATGCTTTTGCACATCGCGGCTCAAGGCGTCCGGGTCTTTCATCAAATCCAGATGGGTCAAATTGGTTCGCCTCAACACCTGAAAGTCCGTCCCCAAGCGCAGGTCTACGGACGTAGGGCCGAATTGCTCTTCCGGCTTCAGCAGCGGGGTGATAATGATCCGGCGCTCTGGAGCCGGATCAACCAATCGCTCTAAAATCTGGGCTTCATTGAGAATCATGGTCAAAACCTTCTCTATCTAAATCTTCCTTGCTAGATGTTGCACAGCAGGACGCGATGCACTTCCGAGACTTCAATGGACTTGCGCAGCAGGTGATCCTGGTAGTTAATCAACTCCCGGACACGGGCAAAGCCTGCGCCATCCTCTTCGTTCAGAGCGGAATACAGCCACACCGGCGCGCGTTCCATTTTATGCAGCCAGCCAGCGTTGATAATTTCCCGTGGACTGTGCGGGTATTCCGTCATCATGCCCAGAGGCTCGTAGATGGAAAAATCTTCCTGCCCCTGCTTTTCGCTTAACAGGGCCTCTACTTCGCTCAACGGATAGAGTGCGGTGCTGCTCAGCAGAACCCCTTCGTTCAAGCGTTCGCGAAGCTGAATCGCCCGTTCAAAGTGCTTTTCCTGGAAGGCCATTTTGGCAGGAATCGCTTTTTCAATCGCCCGGAACAGATTAGCCAACACTTCTTCCGACAGAGGCTCCGGTACATCCGTGGTTTCCAGATTCCTCTGCTTTTCACAAGCCTCATGCAGAATTACGAGGTTTTTGTGGGTGAAATTCTGGTGATTCAAGCCAAAGAACAGCGCGGGTTCTACCACATTCAGGAAAAACGCATTGCCGGCCAACACATTATCCGCCAGCGCCTGAAAGTAACAGGCTGGCCCCAACAGCCGCAAGCTCAGCGCGGCAGCCAGCAGTTGCTCCATCTGCTCATCGGATAAAGCGTTCTCTTTCGCTTTTTTACCCACCTTTTTGAGTTCCAGCTTCAGCGTTTCCAGAACGGATGAATTTTCCAGCACATAGCGGGCATAGGCTTGGGTCAAGGTCACCCAGGCCAAGGGATTGCCTTTTTGCAACAGCGGTAGCGAATCCAGCAAAACACCTTGCAAGGGATAAGATTGCACCGGTTGATTATCCGCCGTCAAAATCACGGATTGCTCACCAGCATCCTTCACCAATTCCGGCGGCAAGGCTTCTTTTAGAAAGAGATAGGTCTCCGGTTCAACGGTGAACCGGCCCAATTGCAATAACGTACGGGTCAATTGCGTCAGGCGTTGGCCCGTTTCAGCAAACACGGTTTGCAACGCAACCGGCGACTGCTTACCTGCACTTTCAGCAAACAAACGGTTTAACTGAGTCTTTTGGGAAAGCAGCAGGTTTTCGAGTTCATCCGCTTCTGCCAGCAATGCCTGCTTCAAGACCGGCGCTGTTTCATGCAACGTGTCCACGCACTCATTCAACAGCAACTGAAAGCGGAGCACCCGCTCAAGCAGCTCAAAAACGGTAAACTTGAGAAAAGTTTTCTGCATGGGAACCTATGGAACTCCTCTCGCTCTCTTGAATGAAACGTGGCACACCGCCAAAACGAAGCGGATCCCCAAAATCCCCTTTAGTATAGGAGTGACGATCTTACCCTACAACCCACTACAACAATATGTAACGTAACGAATCACGTAACGATTCCATTGCAAGTCAGATATCAATCAACAAACCGCTCAGCGACAGCACCGCTTTTTGCGTCCCAAGTCTCTCCAGGATCGCACCTGCGGTGTACAAGGAGCCTGTCACCACCCCAACTATGCCTTGCCCGGCAGCTTCCTGAATTTTGGCCTGCAACATAGAAAGAGCTTCCTCCGGTGTTTCCATAAGATGAACGGCCACATCCGGTTTCAGCCCGTTTTCAACGACTGCCTTCAGCACATTGGGTGCATGGTACAAGTCTTTCGGTTCTGCACACGTTAAAATCACCCCTCGCGTTTCCGGAAACGCCTGTAGCAGATCCGTCAGCATCTCAGGCGAACGGTTCGCGCGCAAACTCAAAAGCCAATACAGAGGTTGACCTGGGAAGTACAATCGCAGACTTTCCTGGAGAGTGAGAAATCCATCTGCATTGTGGGAGCCATCCAAAACCAAGGCTTCGCGTTCAAAATACTGGAAGCGGACAGGCCACCGGGTTTGTCTCAAACCTTGTATGATATGTAATTCTTCAATCACAAAGCCTTGTTCGCGAAGCTGCCGAACGCTTTCCAATACCGTTGCCAGATTGTGCTTTTGATATGGGGCCAAAAGAGACAGCCAATAATCTCGTCCGCCTGGTTCATGCTGCACGTGTAGCCCTTTTGTTGGACTAGAGTCCGGCAGAACTTGCAAACAATTAGAATCCGCAATGGACCAAGGTGCTTCCAACATCTTTGCCTGTCTCAGAATCACATCCACCCCCTCTTGCGGGATGGACGGCCCCACCACCAGCGGGCATCCCTGTTTAATAATCCCGGCTTTTTCCCCAGCAATGGCAGATAAGGTGTTACCAAGCCGGCCCGTATGGTCCAGTCCAATACTGGTAATCACCGTCAGGTTGGGATAACGCACCACATTCGTGGAATCCAGACGCCCGCCCAAGCCGGTTTCAAACAGGGCAATGTCTACGTTCTGCCGCAAAAAATACCGGTAGGCCATAATGTTGAGGTATTCAAAAAACGTCGGCCAGTCTTCGTCAGGAACGGCTTGTTCTTCCAAGTGAGCCTTGAGTGTATGCACTTCGTACTGAAACTCATCCGGCAGGATTGGGTTGCCGTTAATCGCAATCCGCTCCCTCACGTGAATAAGATGTGGACTGGTAAATGCACCCACCCTATACCCTGCTGCTTTCAGAATCGCTCCCAGCATGGCCGTCACGGATCCCTTGCCATTGGTTCCGGCAATGTGCACCATTGGCAGGCGCTCTTGAGGATCTCCAAGCGTACCCAGCACAGCCTGCATGCGCTCCAGGCCCAGCTTAATCGCTGAAATATCCAGGCTGTCCATAAAACGGAGCGCCGATTCGTAAGAGTCGATGGGAATGCGTCTCATTGTGGGACCCGTTGTTTAAACATTTTCAGTATAAGGCGATCCAGATCCAGCTTCAATTTGGTCTGCATTTAACGCTATACAGGGGCGAGTTTCTAATTTTTCGCGTGGCCTCTTTTTGATACAGTGATTCGCAATGAGTCGCTTCCTGCAACTTTTCAGAGGGAGCGGTTTTTAAACAGGGTAGCGACAATAAAGGATTTTTAAATGACGCAATGGACGGGATTGATCGGGATTCTGGCGCTACTTTTGACGGCATATCTTATGTCCAGCAAGCGCTCCGCCATCAACTGGCGTCTTGTGGTGAGTGGGCTTGGTTTACAGGTTTTACTGGCTGTTTTCTGCCTTAAAATTCCCTTTGGACGCGAATTATTCCACCGCTTGGGCCAAGGCATTGAAAAGCTTCTGAGCTTTTCAGATAGCGGTGCAAGCTTTGTATTCGGCTTTTTAGTCGGTAAGCCGGATCGGATTAATGAGCTTTTTGGCGCCGGAAGCAGCTTTATTTTCGCCTTCAAGCTCGTGCCCACCATTATTTTTGTGGCATCGCTCGTCAGCATTGCGTATCACCTGGGGCTGATGCAGCGGGTCGTCAAACTGGTCGCCTGGGTGGTCTACAAAATCATGGGCGCTAGCGGCTCAGAAGCGCTCTCCAACGCGGCAAGCATCTTTGTGGGCCAAATTGAAGCCCAATTGATGGTCAAGCCGTATCTCTCCACCATGACGCGCTCCGAGTTGCTTGCCGTGATGTCGGGCAGCATGGCCTGCATTTCCGGCGGGGTGATGGCCGTGTACATCCAAATGGGCATCCCGGCGGAATACCTGCTGGCAGCAAGTCTCATGTCTGTACCGGGTGCGTTGGTCATCTCCAAACTGGTCCTTCCGGAAACCGAACCCTCCCTAACCCGGGGAGAAGTGCGAATTGAGCTTGAAAAAGACAGCGTCAACCTGATTGACGCCGCCGCACGAGGCGCATCGGAAGGGATGAAAATCGGTTTGAACGTTTGCGCGATGCTCATCGGCTTTATTGCGCTGATTAACCTGATGGATTACGGCATTGCCCAGGCAGGACTCGCGCTGAACCGTCTTGGCCTGGATCTTTCCATTGTGGGGCTGGATGCCCGGCACTTGTCGCTAAATGCCATCCTTGGCAGCGCTTTTTCCGTGGTGGCACTGGCTCTGGGGGTCCCTGCACAGGATGCACACTTTGTAGGCGGCCTGATGGGCACCAAAATGGTCGTCAATGAATTTGTCGCTTACGCAGCCTTGGCCCCAACAAAAGCCAATCTCGATCCCAAATCACTGGCCATTGCAAGCTTTGCCCTCTGCGGCTTTGCCAATTTCAGTTCGGTTGCCATGCAAATTGGCGGCATTGGCGAAATGGCCCCTACCCGTAAGCGAGATCTGGCAGAGTTGGGCATGCAGGCGCTTCTATGCGGCACACTGGCCTCCTATATGTCTAGCGCCTTGGCCGGCTTGCTGATTGGACTGGATCAATCCGATAGCGCCTCAACCTTTGCCGGGGGCATTATGCTGCTTTCGCTCGCCGCCATTTTTGGCGCAAGATACTTGCCAGGTGGACGTAAAGGCCAGCAAGCGCCCTCCGCCACGGCAACATAATTTACCAGGTCCTTCATTTAAAAAGCGATGCTCATATTGTGGGTATCGCTTTTTTGCTAGAATTTCCCAGTCCAATTTTTAAAAATGGTTGGTTTTGGGAAAAGGGGTATTTTTATGCAGCAAACAAGTCATACGGCTTTATTGGAGTTGCAAAAAATGGATTACGAACACATGCGGCAGGACAATGCCACCGGTAGTCAGGACTCCGAGCGAACCCTGTCGCGGGAAGTGCTGGGCGTGGTGGAAGCAGCCGCCCTCGCAGCCGGCAGACTCATGGGAACCGGCAAAAAAGACGCAGCCGATGAAGCGGCCGTTACTGCCATGCGCCGCAGTCTGGGTAGCATGCCGGTCAATGGCACCATTGTCATTGGCGAAGGGGAACGCGATGAAGCGCCCATGCTGTATATCGGCGAAAAAGTCGGGCTATGCGAACCAGGCATGCCTGCCGTGGATATCGCCGTAGACCCGCTGGAAGGCACCAATCTGGTTGCACACGGCTTGCCGGGTGCGGTGGCAACTCTTGCCCTTGCGCCCCAGGGCGGGCTTTTCCATGCACCGGATACCTATATGGAAAAGCTGGTTGTCGGCCCAGACGCCAAGGGGAAGGTGGATATCAACGCACCTGTCCGATACAACCTGGGCATTCTGGCCATGTCGCTCCAGCGTGATATTCAGGATTTGACCATTGTGATTCTGGATCGCCCGCGTCATGAGTCGCTCATTCAGGAAGTACGGGAAGCTGGCGCTCGCATCAAGCTCATCAGCGATGGCGATCTTATGCCTGCCGTTTCCGCCGCGCTGGTAGGTAGCGGTATTCACGCCGTCATGGGGACTGGTGGCGCACCGGAAGCCGTTTTAACCGCTGCCGCCGTCAAATGCCTGGGAGGGGAAATTCAGGCCAGCCTGCGCTGGCGAAATGAGGAAGAGAAAAAGCGCGCCGTAGAAATGGGCATTGACCTTTCCGAAACCAGAATCTACACTACCAATGATTTGGCGCCTGCCGATGAACTCGTATTCGCCGCATGCGGCATTACCACTGGCGATACCCTCAACGGCGTCCGGTACTTCGGCAATGGAGCGCGAACTCATAGCCTCATTATGGCCTATCAGTCCGGCCTGGTTCGTTTTGTGGACACCGTTCACTTGAACCGGGAGCGAGGCGGCAGGGTCCGGCTATAGTTCACTCATTCCAGGAGCATTTCTGTTCGAGCAGAGGGCAATGTCTCTCTGCTCGAATGACTTGTATAGCCTCCGGTACGCCATTCGTGGAACAGCGGACAAAAGAATGCTCTATATGTTGATTCGGCCTAGCCCAAGGAGAATCCCTGCAAGATCTTCGTTCCCCAGAAGAGGCTCACCAGAATACCC
>DATNQC010000158.1:0-4368 GCA_036702885.1 Oculatellaceae cyanobacterium
CGGTATTAACCAGGCCAGCATCTGCATTGATGGTCATGCACCCGAAGTGATGAAACGGACGGCGCTCATCTGGCGGGGGGCAAACGGGCAACATGAACGATATACGTTTGAAGATCTGAAACGCAAAACCAATCAATTCGCCAACGTCTTAAAGTCACTCGGCATCCAGAAAGGTGACCGTGTTTTCGTCTTTCTGGAGCGCATTCCGGAACTCTACATTGCCCTGTTTGGCGCATTAAAAATTGGCGCAGTCGTGGGGCCGCTGTTCTCCGCATTCGGCCCGGAGGCCATCCGGGACCGCTTAGAGGATTGCGAAGCATCGCTCGTGGTGACCAGCCCGGAACTCAAGGAACGGCTGGACAGCGTCCATGCCGATTTGCCCGCGCTGAAGCATGTGGTGTTGGTGGATCGTAAAAAAAGCCGCACGCAACTACTACAACCCCATGAACACCTTTATGAAACCTTGATGGAAAGCGCATCTGACGACTTTACGGTGCCTTACACCAGCCCGAATGATTATTCCATCATCCATTACACCTCCGGCACCACGGGCAAGCCAAAAGGCGCTGTCCACCAACATGCAGCAGTCATTGCCCAAGCCGCTACCACACGCTACATTCTGGATCTGAAGCCGGAAAGCGACATTTACTGGTGCACTGCCGATCCGGGCTGGGTCACCGGGACTTCCTATGGGATGTTTGGCCCTTGGTCGCTGGGTGCGACCATTTTGGTA
The DNA here is from genome assembly GCA_036702885.1 of Oculatellaceae cyanobacterium. GTDB lineage: Bacteria > Cyanobacteriota > Vampirovibrionia > Vampirovibrionales > Vampirovibrionaceae > DATNQC01. The sequence goes on from DATNQC010000158.1 coordinate 734, forward strand.
TACGAAGGCGGCTTCAAGGCTGAGGATTGGTATCAGATTCTGGAAGAAGAGAAGGTCACCGTCTGGTACACCGCACCAACCGCCATCCGCATGCTAATGAAAGCGGGCGATGAACTGCCGAAGCAATACGACTTCTCCAGCCTGCGCCATCTCTGCAGCGTGGGTGAACCGCTCAACCCGGAAGCCATTATGTGGGGCCTCCAGGCCTTTGGCCACGCGTTTCATGATACCTGGTGGCAAACTGAAACCGGCGCAATGCATATCTGCAATTACCCATGCATGGACATCAAACCGGGCTCAATGGGGAAACCCTTCCCCGGCGTTCAAGCTGCCGTACTGGATGATGAAATGAATCCCTTACCACCGGGTAGCGAGGGCAATCTCGCCGTCCGACCGGAAGCGCCCTCCGTTTTCCGCACCTATTGGCGCAAGGAAGAGATGTACCAGTCCAAATTCAAGAACGGCTGGTACATCACCGGTGACCGAGCCCGGCTGGATGAAGGTGGCTACTTCTGGTTCATTGGCCGCGCGGATGACGTCATTAACACCGCCGGACACCTGGTTGGTCCCTTTGAGGTGGAAAGCGCATTAATTGAACACCCAGCCGTGGCCGAGGCGGGCGTGATTGGCAAACCCGATCCGGAGCGAATGGAAATCGTCAAGGCGTTCGTCTCCCTAAAGACGGGCTATGAGCCTTCTCCAAAGCTGCAAAAGGAGATTCAGGACTTTGTGCGTCAACGCCTGGCCGCACATGCCTATCCCCGGGAAATTGAATTCCTGAATGGACTCCCAAAAACCCGAAGCGGCAAGATCATGCGCCGCCTGCTCAAGGCGCGTGAACTAGGACTACCGGAAGGAGACACCTCCACACTGGAAGAATAGATTCCGAATCAACAACAATAACCCCGTACGCCTATGCTACGGGGCTATTTTGCAAATCACATCTTATCTAAACGTGTTCAGCACTAGGAGCGCTGCAGTGTTTCCTGCAACAGGGCCAACTGTCCTGCCACTTGAGCCGCCTGCGCCCTCGCCAGCCAGCTTTCATCCTCCAGTGCTTCCAGCACCATTGGCAAACATTGCTCCAACACCGGAACGCCTTGCCCAATCTGGATCATCTCCATTAGTGACGTCAGCGTCGTCAACCGAATATATGGCGCATTCATCTGGGTGCTTTTCCGGGCGGCTTCAAAAGCCTTACGCACTGCAGGTATGGAATGCGGCGCAAGTCGCGCTAATGCTTCAGACACCGCCTTCCGAACAGACGCATCCTCATGACCAAGGATAGCAATCAAGGAGTCCATCGCCTCATAAGCCTTGAGAAACCCCAAAGCGGTTGCGCTATTGGCAATCACGGTTGGCTCTCGATCTCGCAAGCGCTGAATCAAAATCGGCACAGCCGCATCCAGCGAGCACGCTGTACCCGTTGTTTTTGTTTTTCCTCCCGCTGGGTCCAGCAGGTAGGTCTTTTTCCCTTCAAACTCATAGTCAAAGCCTGCCCGACGCACCGCCGCTTCGGCTTCCTCCAGCGTTTCAAAAATCAGGGCTTCCTGTCCGGCAGGGTTGGGAATTAGGGTTTTCCCCTGCGGCGTTGTCAGCCCCATCGCCGGCACTGCAAACACCTCAATCAGTCCACGCTCCGGGTCCCGCTTTTTGATGGTTTTGATCGAGATAAAACTCATGCATCCGGCTCGCTATGGTTCAACAATTTCCGAAACGCATCCGGCAGGTGATACGTGATATCGGATGCCCGCATGGCATATGGCGTAATGTTCGCCGCTGCCTCATCCCCCGCCATGCCATGCAGATAAACCGCCAAAGGGACACTATGCCCAAGATGCTGTGTGCAAGCATGCACCTGGGCCACCTGCGCACTCAGAATACCCGCCAGCACATCACCGCTGCCTGCTGTTGCCATCCCTGGATTTCCGCGAGGGGAAATCCAGAGCATCCCTTCAGCGTCCGCCACCACGGTGGACGCTGACTTTAACACCACCTGAGCCTGATAGCGCTCCCGCAGCTTTTGCACCGCCGCCAACGGATTGGCCCGCAGTGTGGCGCTATCCGACTGCAGCAAGCGTGCAGCTTCACCCATGTGCGGCGTCAAAATAAAACGGTCATTCAGTGCCATCGGATGCGTCGCCAAGGCATTGAGCGCATCTGCATCCACAACCACCGGGATTGCCATCCCTTGCAAGTGCTTTAAAAGAGCCAGCACGGCACTGACGGTATCCGGATTCTGCCCCAAGCCGGGCCCAATTAAAACGGTGCTGTATTTCCCCGTTTCCAATAAGGGCAGAATGGATTCCGAGCAGGTTGTTTCCGTGAAGCAGGCGGTTTCTGGAAATGGGACTCGCAACACTTCCGGGATTAATGAAATCTGTCGGAACACGCTTTCCGGCGCGGCCAGCGTCACCAAACCCGCACCGGCATTCATCGCAGCTTCCGCACAGAGAACCGCCGCTCCCGGCATCTGGTTATTGCCTGCAACAATCAGAACATGGCCATAATCGTATTTATGACTATCCGGCCTTCGGGCTGGCAACCAGGACTTTGCCAGAGCGGGCGTTATGAGGAAAATCCGGCTTTCATCCGCCTCAATCAAATCCTGCGGAATGCCGATGTCCACAAGCTGCACTTCCCCGGCGTGCATTTTACCGGGCTGCAAATACAATCCCGGCTTGGCAGCTGCCAGCGTCACCGTAAAATTCGCCCGAATCGCAGCACCCATAATCCGCCCGGTCGCCCCATCAATGCCTGAAGGGAGATCAATCGCCCAGGTCAGGCTTTCCGTCGCCTCGTTTGCAGTATCAATCAACTGCTTTTCCAAACCTTCCAGCGAACGGCTCAAGCCGCTGCCAAATAAAGCATCCACCATAAAGTCCGACTGCCGAATGCGATTCAAGGCAATCTCAAGCTGCGAGCGGGCATCCACCACTTCCACCGGCAATTGCATGAGCCGTTCATAATTGCGCAGCGCTTCATTGCGGTATTGCCCCGATGTATGCACGACCGTCAGCTTTGGAATGCCTGCCTGATGCAAATAACGGGCGCAAACAAAACCATCACCGCCATTATTGCCAGGGCCACACAGGATAACCCCTTGCGAGCATTTGCCGCCATAGCGCAAAATGGCTTCGGCAACCGCTCGACCCGCGTTCTCCATCAACACCTGGGCGGCAACGCCCTGCTGGATCGCTTGGCGATCAATCTCAGACAAATTCGGAATTAGTTTCATATCAGGAACTCGGCTTGCAGGGCAACGTCATCCGTCATCGGTGATTTCACCATCATACCAATTTGCGTCCAATGCGCGCATCGTCAACAACAAGCAAGGGTTCATGGCTGTCTGAGGCAAACATACGATAGAATGGTATTTCGGCATGTGGAAGCCCATCAATGAGCGAGGTGGAGAATGAGACGGCGAATCATCCTGGTGAGTATGCTGGCCCTGAGTCTGGGAGGTTTGGCAGCCCTGCCGCTACTCAATCAGGGAGGACAGGTCCGCGCCCAGCAAACGTTGGTTCCGCTCAGCCGCTGCATTGATGCCGATTTGATCCGCGTGGGCATCAGCGATGACAGCATGATGAATTACGAATACCCGGTCACGGAAATCTCCGCCACGGGCCCATTTA
>DATNQC010000159.1:0-6136 GCA_036702885.1 Oculatellaceae cyanobacterium
GTCCACACGCCGATCGGTAAGAAAAACTTCACCTCCCAGCAACTCCTGAACAACTTTGCAACCCTGTATGACGCCATTTTGCGGGCGAAGCCCTCGGCTGCAAAAGGGACCTACGTGAAATCCGTGTACTTGACCTCCACGCACGGCCCCAGCATTAAACTGGATCCCAGCCGTCTGACGAGCGAGGTCCGCGAGGTTTTGGCTGGTTAGACTGTTTCTCTCAACTGAAAAGAGCCCCTTTCCGAGCATTCGGAGGGGCTCTTGCTTATTGTAGAGGGGATCCCCGAGTACTGATCCAGCTTGGCGAAGTGTTTATAAAAGCCTCGATATTTAAGCCTAAAGGGCTGAATGATGGCTGACTGAATGCAGAGAGCCTTCTATGGCGCAAGTCCGTACTGGCGTTGAGTGAAAACCAACTTTGTTAGCGCGCGTTTCCTTACTGATTCCCTCTCAAACGACGGAACTTTGCTTTACTCGTCTACCAAAAACCCCGGCAGTTCATCAAATGAATTGCCGGGGTTTGGAAAATGGTTTTGATTCTTAAGCTTTACCGAGGGTTTTTTCGCCGGGCTTCCAGCCAACCGGGCAGAGTTCGCCAGATTGGAAAGCTTGCAGCAAGCGGATAATTTCATCCACGTTGCGGCCAACGGACAAGTCATTGACCAGATAGCTGCGCAGGTTGCCATCCGGATCGATCAGGAATACGCCGCGCAGGCTGATGCCTTTGTCTTCCAGCAGAACGCCGTAGTCGCGACTGATGCGGTGGTTGATGTCGGAAATCAGCGGGTAGTTCATTTTACCCAGAGCGCCTTCGCTCCAGGCTTTGTGGGAGTGAACGCTGTCTACGCTGCAGCCGAGAATTTGAGCGTTCAGCTTGTCGAACTCGGCTTTCTTCGCATCAAAGCCTTGAATTTCGGTCGGGCAAACGAACGTGAAGTCCAGCGGGTAGAAGAACAGCACAACCCATTTGCCGCGGTAATCTTTCAGGGACACTTCCGTGATTTCACCATTGGCATAAGCCGGTGCGGTGAATTCGGGAGCTGGGCGGCCAATTTGAGCAACCATGGGACAATCTCCTTACTATAATAAATACACCAAAACGAGTGAATGAAATTGCCCTATTTTATGCGGGAAAGCGCCTGTTTTTCAAGAAGAACTTTGTCGTATGCGGCCTGAAACGGTACACACAGCGTCTTTTAGGCTGATTTCAGCTTAACAATGTTGCCCAGAGGCATGCTGCCCTTAAGCCTTGGCGGGCTCTTTGCACTTTTGTTGAGAGGGTTCCCACTCATCGGGATCGTGATTAATATGACGAAACAGGTATGCTTCTCCCTGAGGGGTGATTGCATATTTCCCAGGAGATGTTTCAAAAACCAATCCGACTTGGCACAGATCCCGCAAGCCTTTTGCAATGGCTTGTAGCGACGGTGCATCCTTGGTGAATTTGGGATGCAAGGCAATACGGGCTACAGAGACGCCACGCCCAAAGAGACGGCTAAAAAAGGAACGTTCCTCATAGGCTTCGGCAAGTCGATCGAGAATCTCGCCGCCGGTAAATTCGTATTTGGAACCAGCTCTCAAGCAGGTTGGTTGCATTCGGTAGGTGTGCTCTAGCACGTCCTGAATGGCTTCTTCACAATATTTTCCGCTAAATTGAGGTTTGGGACTGGCAGATATCTTGGAAGAAGCAACCGGTGGCTGATATTGTGGAAAGGTGATGTTGGAAACACTCATAGAGTGATCATCCTTTTAAGTTTATGGGTCTGCACTTAGAGAAACCGGCTGGCGTTTTTTAATTGCCTTTTGTCAAAGCGTGTTTTACCGTGAGAACGATTAATGATTTGAACGCCTTATGTTGAATCCCCCGCTGCTTGAAATTGGTTCTACCGCACCAGCCTTTCACCTGTTGGATCAAAGCGGACGCATTGTCACACTGGAAAGTGCCGCTGGACCCCAAGGGTTGGTTCTGGTCTTTTTTGCCTCTCACTTACTGCCAGGCGATCGCAAGATCCTGGAAGCCTGTTCACAGGCTTATCCTGACCTCCAGCAAGCTGGCTTGGAGCTAGTCGCCATCAGTGGCTTGAATTGGGAAACCCTATACAAGCTTAGCCAGCAGTGCCAATTGCCTTATCGCGTGTTGTTTGATCCCTGCTGCCGGATTTCTAAGCGGTACAAAGCCATGCTAATTCCCAAATTCGTGACAGGACGCGCCATGTATGTCCTGAATTCTCAGGGGCAGATTATTTCTGCCTCCAGAGAGATCCAGTTACGCAACCTTCAGCAGTTATTAATGCTCTAGTAATTGAAGGCCCGGCTGTAGACTGCTTCACGGGCGGGTATAGCCGCTGCGGAGCCTCGGTTCAATACTTTCAGGCCAGCGGTTGTTACGCCCAGTTTGGCGCAGTTGAGTAGGCTTTCTTCCGTGGCAAGTCCGTGCAGGAAGCCGCCGTTAAAGGCATCACCCGCCCCGGTGGTATCCACCGCACGGATCGGCATAGCCGGGATATGCTGAATTTCTCTTTTGTAACCGATATAGCACCCTTGGCTACCAGCTTTGACCGCCACTAGTTTGCAGCCCTTGAACAGGAAGTAGTCCACAACTTGTTCCGGACGGTTGAAGTTGATGATGGAAGCCGTATCCTCCGGGAAGGAGGGCAGTAAAATATCCACCAGGGGGAGAATTTCGTTCATGGCGTCCACAGCACGCTCTTCGCTTTGCCAGAGGGCTTCCCGGTAGTTGGGATCAAAAGCGGTCAACACATTGGCCTCCCGTGCAATCTGGAATGCCTTGATGACGGCTTTGCGCGCACTATCGGAAATGGCCATGCTAATGCCTGATGCGAAAACGATTTTGGCGCTTTTAATGAAATCAGGGTTGATATCATCCGGGTTGAGCAGGCTGGCTGCACTGTCTTTGCGGTGGTAGACAAATTCCCGCTCGCCTTCGGCATCCACCGAGACGAAATAGATGCCGGTCGTCCCTTTTCCGGGGCGCTGCGGCCCAACATTGACGCCTTCCTTGGCAATCATTTCCTGGAGGGCTGGCGCAAAGGCGTCATTGCCAAAACGCGTAATAAAACTGACAGTCGAGCCCAAACGGGTTGCTGCGACCGCCGTATTCAATGTGTCGCCGCCGAAGCTGCGTGTAAACGTGCGTGCGTGCCGAAGATCACCCTCACAGGAGAGTTCCAGCATTGCCTCGCCTATGCAAATGATGTCGATAGTCCGCCTCCTTCGCATGCTGGTAGCGCGTTGCGACAATATAAACCTAACAGTCCTTTGGTGTACTTTGGACCTTGCCTTGTACCTGCCGCTCGAAACCTTTCCTGCCGTTCGCTTAGCACTCTATCCAATTCTGGCCTGGGAAGCTCCGCCGCAGCTATCCCTATTATAGTCAAAGTTCCTGCATCCAGGTCAAATTGGATCAAATCATCCTCCTCCAGGAGGGCAATGGGACCGCCATGAGCCGCCTCGGGGGATACGTGACCAATGGCGGGGCCTCGTGTCGCACCGGAAAAGCGTCCATCCGTAATAAGGACCGTGGAAGTCGCAAGCAGCGGGTTGGAAGCAATGGCCTCCGTAATGTAAAACTGTTCCGGCATGCCATTGGCGGCAGGGCCTTCATACCGAATCACAATTGCATCGCCCGGATGGATCTTGCCGTTTAAAACGGCTTCTCTGGCGGAGTCCTGGTCATCGAAAACGCGCGCACGCCCGGTAAACCGGCGCATCTCCGAGGTTAGGGCGGAAGTCTTAATGACTGCCCCGTTGGGCGCCAGATTGCCAAACAACACCTGAATAGCGCCTGTTGGGCGAAGCGGTTGCGTCACAGGCCGGATGATGTCTTCCACAGTCCCGCCGTAATTAGCCAAAAAGCGTGGCATGTTTTTGAAATGCCCGCTCTTTTCTAGAATTTCCAGGTTTTCGCCCAGCGCTAGGCCGGTGACGGTCATTACGTCCAGGTGCAGGTAGTCTTTTAGTTCCTGTAATATTCGGTAAACCCCGCCGGCGTACCAAATCTTGTCAGTGGTGAACTTGCCGGAAGGCTTCAGGTTCAGGATAAACGGGACGCGCCGGTTGATGTCATTGACCTGTTCGTAAGAGAAGTTCAGGCCGGCTTCTCTGGCCATTGCGGCCAAATGAAGCAGTGCGTTGGTGGAGCCTCCAGTGGCGGCATGGACAATCAGCGCGTTCTCAAGCGTTTTTTGGGTGAAGATTTGAGAAGGACGGAGATCTTCCTGAATCAGCTCCAGAATCCGTCTTCCGGCTTGCCGAGCGGCATCTTTTAAAGCGTTTAAATGGGCAGGGATTAGCGCCGTGGCTGGCAGTGCAAAACCCATCGCTTCCGAAAGCAATTGCATAGTGGCCGCTGTGCCAAAAAACGCGCAGGAACCCGCGGATGGGCAAGCGTTTTGTCGCAGGAACTCATAAGCCGCATTATCTATCTCGCCCCGGCGCTTTTGCGCGTAAATCGTGCCGACTCCTTCCAGGGTGAAGCCTTCGGGCCCGGCTTCCATTACGCCACTGGGCACAATAATGGCGGGCAAATCCAGCCGGACAGCGGCAATCAGGTGGGCTGGTAGCGATTTGTCACAGCCGGAAATCAGTACCAGACCATCGTAATGTCCGCCCTGCGCATGCATTTCGGTTGCCATTGCCATAATTTCCCGCGAGGGAAGCGAATAGTGCTGCCCTGCGGTTCCCTGTGCAACACCATCGCAAATATCCGTACAGGTGTAATGCGCGGGGGAGCCTCCTGCTGCGAGGATGCCTTTCTCTACAAATTCTGCCAGCGGTCTCAAATGAACGGAACCGGGATGCGAATCCCCCTGCGTGGTTTCCACCATGATCCAGGGCTGGTTGGTTTCTCGCTGACCCCAGCCGCAGCCCATGCGGAGTGCATCCGCTTCAGGGGATTGTTGACGGCGCTGGGTGCTGGTGGTGGAAGCAGTGTTCATCCGGTTCGGCTTTGCGTTGGGGGAGATGTTTTTATTGTAAAGCTTGAGCGTTTTTCGGTCCAAGTCAGCCGTAGTGCTGTGGTTATAAAGAAGCGGAGCTTAATCCCAAAAACGGAAGAAGATAAGCGCTTTCAGCGCATGGAGGCCATCCAGCCAGGTGATTTTCTTGCCTTCATGAAATGCCCGCCCTTGATAGGAAATGGGCGCTTCCTGCAAGCGACACTTGCGTTTGAGAATTTTGGCCGTGATTTCCGGCTCAAAATCAAAGCGGTTGGAGCGAATGCGGATGTTCTTGATGATGTCTGCCCGGAATACCTTATAACAGGTTTCCATATCGGTAATGCGGGCGCGGTAGAGCATGCGCGTGACCCAGCTTAAAAATACATTGCCCAGATAGTGCGCCCCGGCAAAGGATTTTTGGGTGGCTCTTCCGAGCAGACGGCTTCCGTACACCACGTCTGCCTTATTTTCCATAATGAGATTCACTAAAGTGGGATAATCTTCCGGATTGTATTCCAGATCCGCATCTTGGATGGCTAGAATGTCGCCGGATGCCACGTCAATCGCTGTTCTCAGGGCGGCGCCTTTTCCCATGTTTTGAGCGTGGTACACAATGCGGTATTTTGGCTTTTCCTGCTCCAGCCGATGGAGAATATCACGGGTGCCGTCCTCGGAGCCGTCGTCAACAATGACGACCTCTTTTTCCAGTCCGCAAAAGTCAACCAGTTCGACCCGCTCCAGGAGTGTTTCCAGATACTGGGCTTCGTTATATACCGGGAACAATAAGCTGATCCGTTTGGCTGCCCCATTACGCTTGCTCATGCACGCCTCTTTAAAAAACTCAAACGCTCTATCCGTAACAATCGGCTGTATCTGTCCTCCACCCTGCAAACCAAAAGAAGATTGCGGCGATGAATGGGGGATTTTGACATGTTTGGCTATAGCATAGCGGATCAAGCCTGGCGCGGTAGTGGGAACGCAAAATCGTTTCAAGTTCGTTACACGGCTAAAAAGCGTTCCAAAGCGCAATAGCGGAAAAAGACGCGATCTGTGGAAACATGTTTGGCAAAAAAGGAGAATGCCCGACTTTTATTCATCCACGGATGAAAAATCTACTTGCAAAGTGCAAGTGACTTTGTAAAATTTCTATCCTGTACTATGCAGCACCTCCCTTGTTT
>DATNQC010000160.1:0-3571 GCA_036702885.1 Oculatellaceae cyanobacterium
CAACAAGGCTTCCGCATTGGCCAAATCCGCCTCTTTTTCCTGCACGGCGGCGCGAAGCTGCGCGATCTCTTCCTCCCGGGTGCCGACCAGCAGTTTATCCAGATTGGCGCTCATGACGCCCAGTTGCGCAGTATTCTGCTGCACGCTTTCCTGGAAAGGCGTCGGGTCCAGTTCTCCCAGCAGGCTTCCAGCCTTCACGCTGTCCCCTTCCTCCACATACAGCTTGATGATGCGGCCGCCCACCTGAAAACCCAAATCAACCTGGCGGATGTCCACGTTTCCATAGAGCGTGAGAACGCCTTGGTCGGACTTGACCTCTTTTTCCCGGAAAAAGAAGTGCCAGACGGCAATGCCGACGACTGCGAACAGCACCAACAGAATGAATAGTCGTCGGCGTCTCATAGAAAGATTCCTCTGACTTGAGTCCAGTTTCTATGAAGACGTGTTGTTTGGGCTGCGATGGAATGAAGCTTCTCTTTAGGATGGGCAGATGCTGAAATCCCTGTGAGAACCAGGTTGGAGCCAGTGGCGGACAGGGTAAACGTCTGCCAGACAGGGTGGCCATGGCGGGGGCGCAGGTCAATGTTTGATATTTTTTGCAAGCCTGCAGGCGTCGGCATCCGGTCATCTCCAAGTGGCGAAAAAAAGCAAATGGCTGCCACAAAAAAGCTTCATCCCTACCCAATTCCTTAGTCTGTTTTTAATTGTATCAAATGCTCTAAGCCGTGAACGACGAAAAAGCGAGCTCTTTGATCTTGTATGGGCAGTCTCTATCTGGCGATTGGTGCAAGATTGAAATGGTTTAAATTGGGCAAAGAATAATCAATTCTGGTTTTATGCGAGTAATTGGGGTGAACAGTAGATTTTTCGAAGGGGAAAATCGATGAAAATAACTTTGCCAACAGTATCAATCAGCAGGACCAATGCTGTAATTGCAGGGACAGCGACGCTTGGTGGTTTGTTAGGCGCCAAGACACTCGCTGACAAGTTTATTAAAAGAACAGATATAAAACGAATTAAGTATGGCGGAAAAACACAGGGGGTTTTCACAAAAACTGTTAAGAGACTTGTACTTGGCGCTGCGGGGGCCGCTGTTGGACTCTTTGCGGGAAAAGCGTCTATCAGTCGCTTCTTGAAGTAGTCATAAACTCCATAACAAATACCATCGCTCTCCACGCAAGGGAAACGATGGTATTGAGAAGCTATGACTGTTTCTGGGCGATCTAGTCCCGTTTGGCGATGGGAATGTACTCCAGATGCTCAGGGCCTTCATACAGCGCCTTGGGACGGATCAAGCGGTTGTTGTCCAGTTGCTCAATCATGTGCGCCGTCCAACCGGCCACGCGGGCCAGCGCGAAGATGGGCGTGTAAATTTCAATGGGCAGCCCCATCAGGTAATAAATGTAGGATGTCGGGAAATCGACGTTGGGCAGAATGTTTTTCTCGCGCCGCATGGTTTGATCCACGATGGTTGCTGTTTTGTACCACCGGGTATCTCCCAGTTTTTCGCTCATTTCCGCGCCGAGTTCCGTCATGATCACTGCGCGCGGATCGCCGGTTTTGTATTCGCGATGCCCAAAGCCCATAATTTTCTTTTTGGAGGCAATGGCATCCAGCACCCAGGTTTCGGCCTCTTCCGGCGATTTGATTTGCAGCAGCATTTTCATGGCTTCTTCGTTGGCGCCTCCGTGGAGCGGACCTTTCAGAGCGCCAATGGCCGCAACCGTGCCGGAATAGATATCCGACAAGGTGGAAACCGTTACGCGGCTGGAAAAGGTGGAGGCGTTAAAGCCGTGATCCGCGTAACAGATCAGGGAACGATCAAAGACGTGGGCAATATAGGAATCCGGCTTTTTGCCCAGCAGCATATACAGGAAGTTTTCACCATGAGACAGGCTGTTATCCGGCTGTACGGGCTCTTGTCCCCGGCTGATGCGATAGCTGTATGCAATCAGGGCCGGGAATTTTGCCGTTAAGCGAATGGCTTTGCGCACGTTGGCATCATGGCTGTTGTCGTCCTTGTCAGGATCATGCAGCGCCAGCAGCGCAGCCCCGGCCCGCAGCATGTCCATGGGTGAGCCATTTTTGGGGAAGGTTTTAAAGGTGTCTACAATAACTGCGGGCAGATCCCGTTCTTTTTTCAATTCCGCGCAGAAGGCGTCCAATTCCGTTTGGGTGGGCAGATGTCCCTTGATAAGCAAATAGGCGACTTCTTCATAAGAGGAATACTTCACCAGCTCCTGAATATCGTACCCGCGATACATCAGGCTGTTCCGCTCCGGATTGACGTGGGAGATGGTTGTTGTTCCCGCAATAACGCCCTCTAGGCCTGGACTGTACTCTGCCGTTTTCATGTGAGTCCCCTTTACATGAATACTAAATCGACTATTGAGTTGTTGCTTGGTCATCACTGGAACGCAACGCTGGATTCTGTGGAGTTCGTAATAAAGAACCCGCCGAAAATTGCGTGGCGAGTGATGCGTCTAAACGCTCGTAATCCTGGTAGCGGATTAGGCGATACAGCTTCTCTCGTGTCGTCATCCGCTCCAGCAGCGGAGCCTGTGTGCCATGTTCCTTAAGAAAGCGCATGGCATCCTCCACCGCCTTCATCATAATGCGAAAGGCCGTCATTGGAAAGATGACAATCGCATATCCCATCGCTTCAAATTCGGAAACGGATAAATAGGGCGTTTTGCCAAACTCGGTCATGTTGGCAAGCAGCGGGGCCTTTACTTGCCGGGCGAATTCCTCGAATTCCTCCTTGCTGGTCAAGGCTTCTGGGAAAATCATGTCCGCCCCGGCCTCCATGTATGCGTTCGCCCGCCGGATGGCATCATCAAACCCGTTGACGGCTTTTGAGTCCACACGGGCAATGATGATAAAATCCGGATTCTGCCGGGCGGAAACGGCGGCGGCGATTTTCTCCCGCATGTTGTCCACGCTGATGACCTGTTTGCCATCCAAATGCCCGCAGCGCTTGGGCATGACCTGATCCTCGATATGCAAGCCGCTCAGCCCTTGCCGTTCGTATTCCTGAACGGTTCTAAAAACGTTAATCGCTTCCCCGTAACCGTTATCGGCATCCGCAATGGCGGGAATATTGACGGCCCGCGCAATGTAACCGGCTTGTGCCGCCATTTCGCTTGCAGTCATAAAGCCAATATCTGGGTAACCGCCCACGCCGTTGGCAATACCCGCACCGGATACATATAGCGCCTCGAAGCCGGCATCCTCAATGATTTTGGCGGAGATTGCATTGAACGCGCCTGGCATGACCACGGTTCCCTGCCTGAGCAGCGCCCGAAGCCGGGCGGGTTTATCGGAACGGGGATTCAGCAGGGCGTCGCTCATAGCTTGATCCTAACCGCCCTTTTGGGCAAGCGCATCCGCAAAAAGGCCCATCATGCGAGAAACATCCGCACAGTCCTCAATATGCCACAAGGCATCCAGAATGTTCTGCACGTGTGTTTCCGACATCACGCGACCTGCCAGTGAGCGGAATTTCTTCTCAATATCCGCGTCGTTCATGGGGTTTTTATTGTGTCCCAACGGATAGGAGATTTTCTTCTCC
>DATNQC010000167.1:0-3040 GCA_036702885.1 Oculatellaceae cyanobacterium
CCCGTCCACCAGGTTTACATCCCGGCTGCTGGCGTTGCCCAGACCTTTGGCGATAATTTCGTTCCAGGTGAACACCACATCATCCGCCGTGATGGGGTGGCCATCCGACCATTGCAGCCCTTTGCGCAGCGTGACGGTATACGTCAGTTTATCCGGGGAAATTTTGACTTCTTTGGCCATGTAGGGAATGGATTCCCCGGTATAAGCGTCTGTTGTCACCAATCCCGCGAACATCATGGCGCCGACCTCGCTTGAGGTGGCGTCGAACGAGGCCCAGGGGTTGAAGGTCTTGGGACCTTCCCCGATGCTGTTGCTGTAGAAGGTGCCGCCGAATTCTCCCACCTGCCCGCGGGCTTCCAGCAGTTCCGCGCCATCCACTTCCACCGTGCGGAATGGGCCGCGTTTTTTAGGCTGAACGCTAATGATTTCCTTGCCGTCACCACGCTCCAGATGCTTGCCGTAATAGGCAGGGGAACCTGCCTTTGGAGGACGCACACAACCGCTGACTGCCAGGGAAACCGCCAAAGCCGGAACCAAGGAGTAAATCAGCCATTTTGAACCGGAAAAGCCTTTGGACATTCGTAAACTCCACCTCTCTTGCAACGTTAATACGGATTTACGCATCCGATGCTAACGGGTAGCTCTGGAAACCCGCAAATTTTACGGATCAAGAACCAGCACAGCCTCCCAGGGATTGTCGCGTATGATTATAGCCTGCTAGCCCGTGGAAGGCCAGTCGCCGGTTCAGCAATTTGTTTTATGCGAGATACAAAGATTAACCTTTGGGTGGATGTATCAAACGACTGTGATGTCTACAATGGACACAGTAGGGAGTAAGCCCGGTTTTCTGAGTTGATTGTCGAGAGAAGTGTTGACGGGCTGGATTTTACGTAAGACGGAAAGCGAGAGACTATGACGTATCGTGAAATGGCTTTTGGTGATGAGCTCAAAATGCCCGCGCCGAAAGATGAGCGGTCCGCCCTTCAGGTCGTCCTGGCAAACCAGAGTCCAGTGATCAAATTCTGGTTCGTCATCATGGCGCTAAACCTGCTGATGTTCCTGTTTATCATTCACTAAAGTTTGTAGGTCCAGTGGATCTAGTCGGTGCTACAGAATATTTGCGGGTAAATCCTATCATTGCCAGGTGGTGATTTATACCGCACGGCAAAATCTCCGTTTGGGGAAATAAAATGCCCATAAACCGGTTCATCGACTGTGGCTCGTTCCCCGAGATGAACCGTTGTGTCGTTGCCGTTGACGGTGATGGCAAGGAGCCTTTTGACTCCGGTTGTCTCCTTTAATTGATATAAATACGCCCGGGTATCGTTACATTGTTTGGGGTAGCCATCCAAGAGTTTGAGATCCGTTTGTTTGGCAATGCTTCCCGGGAAGAATTCCGCACATAAGCCGAGCACTTTGTCCGGTTGCATTAGCTCCTTGGGACCAGGCGCTTGCTTGAGTGTTTTTGTTTGCATACTGTCACTAGCTTCTGAGTTGCAAGTGATGGAAGGGGCGTTATTGGTTACGACATAGGTTACACCCCCACCAAGACAGGCAAGCGCTGCTCCCGCTGCTGCGGCGATACCCAGACGCCGACGGGCACGGCCGCCAAACAGTAGTTTATCACTGACTTCCTTCTTGTTCATTGTTAAAGGTGATGGTGTGGCCGGATTCTGGTTGGGTTTAACGACATTGGGGTATGGCAGGTGGCTTGCTCCATAACGGACTGAAATCATATTAGGGGGATCTCCATCTATTCAGGTTTTATAAAGTTTCACTGCTTATTGGGTTCGCTTGTTTAGGTGGCAACAGGCTAAGCAGGTAAGCGGTAATGCGCTCTGTGGCGGCATGGGGGATGCCTAAAAGGCTGTAAAGTTGTGATTGGCTGGGTAAAGTTGCCTGTTCGACCTGCATGGCGTGATGCACCGCTGTCACCAGGGATTCAGGCGTTAGGCAACGCGGGGCCAGGCCGCGAGCTTGCAAAGGTTCATACAGGTCCGCCTTTTTGGGGCCGACAAAAATCACCTTTTCACCTTGAAGAAAGGCCTGGGTTGCCATGGTGGACGTGTTTGTCAGCACCATGTCCGCCACGAGCAATGCCTGTTCGGTGGCAAGCTCCTTGGGTAGAATCTGAATTTTCCCCTGCAGGCCAAATTGCTGAATCATACGTGTTTCAAACTCGCCATTGGCTTTGGGGTGCAGAGAAACCAGCAGGTTGGCGTTGGGTAATTGCGCTGCGGTCTGGCAAAACAGGGCAAAAGCCTGCTCGTAATCCGCGCCGTACTGCCCAACAAATAAAATTGTTGGCTTGCCGGGCGTTAACACAAGTTGTTGCGTCAAAAGCGACGGATTGCTTTGGTTCATCGCCGCCGGAATGCTTTCCAGCGTGGGTTGACCTAAGGCGCTGACCGGGATGTGGCCGAAGCCCTGCCGCTTGAAATGTTCGGCGCTGTCGGCGGTGGGAGTGATTAAATCCGTGAGGCTGGCTTGAAAGCCGGAGACCGGATTGTTTTCCCGGTTGAGCCTAAAACCGAAGCCATCGTAATAGCCCACCACCCGGCGTCCGTTTTGCCGGAAGAAATCGGCCCAGCGTTTCTGAAAGTCCGAACTCAAGCCGGTGACGCAAAGACTAGCGTGCAAGGCTCGATTCCATTGCTGTTTCATCCAGGCGGCAAGCCTGGGAGCGTTTTGTTCGGCCCGTGCCATTTCCGCTGCCGACGGAACGCGATGGGGATCATGCAGTAAAAGTCCTTTCGCAGTGCTTTCCGCCAACACGACGTAATCCACGCCCGCCATATCCAGTTTACTCATAACCGGCATGAGTGCGCGAGTTTCACCGGCATCGTGCAGGACAAATGCCATTTGAGGTGGCGATAAGGGCGTTTGGACTGGAAGATTCAAAATAAGAGACCTGTTTGCAGTTATCGGCCAGCCTTCTCATCGTAACATGGGCAGCAGGTGGCCTGTGAAACAGTGTTAACTGGACTTTTCGCACGGATGACTTCCAGTTGCCTGACAGTACGTGCATTCAAATAAATAC
>DATNQC010000172.1:0-2124 GCA_036702885.1 Oculatellaceae cyanobacterium
ACGGAGAGGGAGGAAATGATCGGAAGGAGAAGAGATACCACTGCGAGCCATCAGGTCCAGACTCACGATGGATGGCATCGTCGATACCTTGCAGTTCTTTTGCTGGTATCGCTCTTATCCACCCAGGTAGCACGCGCAGACGATGCTCAGGACCCGGCCAGTGTACATGGTTCCGTGGTGTTCCTGGATGACGTTTCCCTGAGAGACGGAATCCTCACGTTCGATGACTTTATGACTCAGGTCAAAGAAAACCATCCCACCCTGAAAATCGCCGACGTGGACCGAAGACTGGCCACCGCAAAACGTATCGAGCAACAAGGCATTTTTGATCTCACAATTAACAGCCGAAATTACTTTACCCGCTACAACAGCGCCACGGATTTGGGAAGGCCGGAAAAAGCCATCAGCGCCTTAACAAGCTTTGATCTCCAAACCCGATACGGCCCCAGAATATCCGTCGGACAAAAACTCAAGGCACTAGATATCACACCACCCATGTACCCCACCGGAACGGCAGGGGAATACTTCCTGGATGTACGCTTGCCACTCCTGCGCGGTCGTCGCATCAACGCACCTGTTGCCGCTGAAAAAAAAGCCTTCCTGGGCGAGGATCTGGCAAGCGCCTCTTATGAACGGAGCCGACTGGATCTTTTACTTAGGGCAGCCCATGCCTACTGGCAATGGGTGGCAAGCTACCAAAAGCTGGCGGTGGAAAAACAGCTGTTCGAACTGGCGAAATTCCGGGCTGAAGCAGTCCGAGCTGCTGCCACCGCTGGAGACATCCCTGAAATTGACAGTGTCGAAGCCGAACAGGAAATCCAAATGCGAATCGGCCGACTCCAAAGAGCTGAGCGGGCTGTGCAAGCCGCCACTTACGATTTGTCGTATTTTCTGTGGGAGCCCAACGGGCAACCCGGTTGCCTTCCCGGCCCAAAGAACCTGCCAACCCACCTGCCCACTCCGGTGGAGTTTGATAAACAACAGCTGCAGGATGCCAAACTCATCGCCCTGCAAATGCGACCAGAACTGAAAACCATCTCCATTTCTCGACAAATGGCGCAAGTGGATTTGGAGTTGGCCAGAAATAACCTGCTTCCCCAATTGGACGCATTTGTGGATACAGGTTATGAAACTGGTAAATATGCAATCGGTCCAACCGTGGTGGCAGGTTTTACGCTTTCATTTCCCTTTTTGCGGCGGGAAGCAAAAGGACAGGTCATGCAGGCCGAGTTAAATCTGGAGCGTTTGTCTTTGCAAGAACGTCGACTCATCCAGCAAATCTTTCTGGAAATTGCCGATGCCGTTTCCGCCATTAACGCCGCTTATCAACGATATCTGGCCGCCAGCAACGAATTGGAAGCCGCAAAAACTTTAGAGAAAGGAGAGCGGAATCGCTTGTCGCTGGGGGACAGCACCCTGTTCCAAGTAAACCGACGGGAGAAAATCACAGCGGAAACCAGCATCCAACAGATTGATCTGTTTGCCGAGTACCAATTCGCGGTGGCAATACTCCGGGCAGCAACCGGACAGCTTTAAACCTGACAGCCATCGCAACAATTCCATAATTGCAGCATCAGAACTTTGGACGAAAAAGCTCATCCATTTATAGCCGATTGGGTAATAGAAAGCTCATCGATAAGCACCTATGATGAGCTCATTGAAACGAGTTTTTCGTTTAACGTACTTTCCACGCTTTACCACTCGTGCCCCTCTGTTTCGGCAAGGGGCTTTTTATTTGGCGTCTTGAAGCCCCGGAGGGCTTGTCGTATGCTTGCTGTATCAGTCAAAAGAGGTTTGTGGGTAGACCCCAATGGCAAGCAGGTTGGAAAGCTTCGCGACATCCCGTGAGACTCTTCATTATGAAGTATGGGATACAGCCACCGGTAACACGTTAGGGACTTTAGATCCGGCCGACTATAATGCGGTATGCCGATGTCTGGAGGCCGGCGGCATTATTTACTTTCCAGAAAGTCCGGTAATGCCGTCTCCCGAAGATCGGGAATTCCTATTGAGCCAGCGGCAATTGGAAGTTGCCTATCATAAGAACATCGCTTATCGCCCCATGGAAGATCGCCTGACTGGGGTGGATAAAAAAGATGCCGATTATGAGCGCCTGTACCGGAT
>DATNQC010000179.1:0-13591 GCA_036702885.1 Oculatellaceae cyanobacterium
GCCCTGGCGCGACCGGTGATGCCCAAGTTACTGTTTGTGGGAGACTGGCTTCCAGCGAGAGAAGGGTTGCCCAAGGTCTTTTCCCGGTTGCGGCAACGATATCCGCAACTGAATTTATCCATTATTGGACCGCAGCTTTCACCGGAAGAGATTCTGCCTTCTTTTGAGCCGGAAACGCGCCCAGCGGTGACGGTGGTGTCTGATCGGGATGAGATGACGCGCGTGCTGGCATACCAGCAGCATGATATTTTTGTGTGTCCCACGATGCATGCAGGCATGCCGGTTTCAGTTCTTGAGGCCATGGCGAGCGCCATGCCGGTGGTGACGACCCATCATAACGGAGTGCAGGATGTCATTATTGACGGCGAAAATGGGTTGCTCACCCCAAAGCATAATATTAACGCCCAGGTGGATGCTCTCAGCCAATTGATCGAATCTCCACGACTCTGCCAGAAGCTGGGGCTTGCGGCCTTTGAGACGGCCAGCCGTCTGTATACATGGAAGCAGGTGACGGATATTTTTGAGGAGAATTTGTATCGCATTCTGCACAAACGGCTGCCTTTGCCGGATTGGATGATGGTCAATCCCTAAGTGCTTTGAAAGCTGCCATATGTTTGGAAGGCGATGCGGTCGGTGTTTTGACTTGAGAGACACTAAAAAAGCTCAAAGCAAAACCGCCGGACAAATTACCCGGCGGTTTTGTTGAGACTGCTTGCGTTCTAGGCAAGGAGATTCAATTTCTGTCCTTTGCCAAATTGAGGCGCTGCCGGTGTAGGTGTTGCCGGTGCAGCCGGAGCTGCCGGAGCAGCAGCGGCCGCCGGAGCCTTAGGCGCCATTGCAGGACCTTGGTTGTGTTGAGCTGCAGTAGTATGTTGTTTTCCGAAACGAGCGGCGTGTAGTCCAGCAAAGCTAGCTGTTTGCATGAGTCAACCTCCCCTTTTTCGTAAAGTGCTGATACGGAAATAAATATACCAAGCTTCCTTAATACTGTAGAAAGTTTAAGGAAGACGCTCTCATCCGAGTGATACGACTAATAACTAGACGCTGCAATTCTAACTGAAAAGCCTTAACCTGCCAAGTGCTTTTTGCTTTTCTATTTCCGCTGAGAAAGCAGGTATGCATACAGTTCCGTCACTTGCTGTTCGTTGAGTGTTTTTTCATCAAACGCGGGCATCGCTGCCGATGTCGGATGTCTCAGAAATTCAGCAAAAGCCGCTTCCGATGCCAGGCTTCGAGAATGGCGGATGACTGCATCCGGACCGGGAGGATCGCCAGGCCCCATGTGGCAGGCGACACAGTGGGACAGGAATAATGATTGTCCCGGAGAGCTGGCGGTTGATGTCGCTGCGCCGGGCGCTTGTCCCGGCTGGCTGCAACCGGCCAACAGAAATAATGCGGTTACTGCCAAAAAGCCTGCCCAAACTCGCATGGAAACTCCTCCAACTCATTGCCATACGAAATTCAGCATACTGGATGCACGCATTTCAAACAATCCTGGTGTGAGAATTAAAAAAGTAGATTGCCTTTAAAAACAATTTATTTTTAAATTGCAGTTTTAAAGTATGTTTGAGCTTATCTTACTTGGGCAATAAGGGAACTTTTCAAAAAATGTCGAATTTTATCAACGCTTTAAGACAGCCAGTCCAGTTTGAACCGTTAAGAAATAACCCGAGCTATCAGTCTGCAAGTGCTTTTCAGGGGACTCATGGAATTTTGTCGGCTCCTTTAAGGGATACCGTGCAATTTGGGGGGATTCAGCAAAAGCCACGCTCTGTTCAATTTGGGGGTAGACTTTCGCGCTTTATGGAACTCCCTGAAGTTCCAGCATCGGAGCGTGACAGAAAGCTCGATGAGTATTCTGAGCCGCAGCCTCCGGGTGAAAACAGGTTTATGGAATTACGTCGCGCTAAAGATAATGGTTGGGAATTTGTGGCGAGAACCAATGCAAAAGGGGCTATTCACAACGTTGTCATTGTACAGGATGACGATGAAAAACAAACGCCTTACGTGGTTTTAACTGTCACCAAAGCTTCCGTCTTTGGTGGACAGCCTAAAATTATGCTTCCTGCCGGCCTTTGGGGAGATAAAGATTCGAATGAAACTTTTGTGGATTGCGCTTGGAGAGAAGTCCGCGAGGAAACGGGTTTGGACAATATTCAGGTTATGCCGTTAGCGGGAGAAGCCAGGTTTGTAACTTCCGGCGGCTTAACGACAGAACGAAAAGGCTTTGCTCTTTGTAAGGCAGAAGGTGTCCCGAACTTGAATCACCTCGATGAAGAGGGAGAAGTGGGCGGACATTACCTTGTCCCTTTATCCACTTTTTTAAATCGTAAGCAGTTTACAAAGTGGGTTGCAGAGGTGACTCAGAAAGGATATCTGGTTGAAGCGGATATTGTGATGGCAGCCGGGTTGATTAATCGATCTCAAGTGCAGGCCCTGATGAAGGGTGCAGCAGATCGTCCGGATGATGTTTGATCTTCAAATAAGGCAGGCTTGGACAGTTTTTACCCAAGCCTGCCTTAAAGGTGTCATTTCTGATTGGTCACATGATATTGGCAGGAATGAAGCAATTTTGTTTTTGGAGAGTGTTTATACAGTTGTGTTCACGTTTGATAAAAAGCAGGGTAGATGAATATATATCTGAGTGCATTACAACGATACGGAGGAGAACAAGCTTCATTGCAGTGGCGCAATGCTTCAATGGGCGTTCAAACGCGAAGCGCTGACACTGTTGCGATTCGGTTTGCAAGACAGCCTCAAGAGAGCCAGGACAGGAAACAGCGGCTTGCTATGCAGCTTGCAGAACATCTTGGTTTGGATTCTTTTACGATATTGCAGAAGCTGGAAAGAGGGGTGAATAACCAGATTCGGGCATTACGTGAACAAGGACAATTAGAGACTATAAAAAATGAGATACAAATTCCTTGGGATATAGAAAAAGCGTTAACCCGTGAGTTTTTAGGTTATGCACTTGAAGTCAACATACACGATAAAGCAGCTCAGATCATGGTTGAAAGCCTGGCAAAAACTTATACAGAGGATGAATTGGAAAGAGCGCTGAAATTATTTGAAGAACCGGAAACAAGCCCTCTTTTAAAAAAATTGTTCCAGACGATGACTCTGGAACGACACCCGGAGTATGTAAAATTGTGGGATGAATTTCTAAAAGGCTATTTTAGACATTTATTTGGTGAAGAGCCTGGTGATCTGGGTTTTGCATGGTAGCAGGATAAAAACGGGGATGACGTTACGAAATAGAACCACCCTGCTTGTAATATTTCTGTTTTTGATAACATGAGCTTCTGTACTCAGGGCAAGCGTTAAGAGTGTTTTTTATGAAACCCGTTTCTCACAATATTCCTCAGCAACCGGTTCGGTTTGGAAATTCGCCTTTTTTCAAAGGACAAACTTGTTATCAAGTCCGCACTGCATCCGGTGAGCGGGATACAGTCACGATTCGATTTTCAGGGCAGCCTGAAGAACCGAAAAATAGCCAAGAAAGTCTGACAATCCAAGATGTTATCAGGTTTATGAGGCAGGAAAGTAATAAGGGAGATATTCAGAAGGAAGATATTCGGGTGGTTAACTATCTACTGTCGGGATGGGGGCATGCTGCTCGTATTAATCGTGTCGATAAAGAAAAAATGACGCTGGGGGTAGATGGTCATGGGCCATATCAGCTTAAGAATGGGCACAAACCTTTGACCTTTGAAACCAGGGGATTACATTTTAATAGTGGGATCAGGGCACAATAAAGAGCCTTTAGTGGCTTTATGTCGGATTGATACAATCAGATACACGGAAAGTGTGCCCGATCAGTGGTTTGCGAACAAAGTAACCATCATGGATTTTGCCCCTTTGAGGAATGTATTAGGGACACTGGCTCCGGCTAATTGATAACCAACCAAGAGTTAAAAACACGGATTTACCTGGCGGTGCCGTGTGTCTCCGCTGAAGTTGAAGCAAGAGTCTTTAGGTAATAGGCCAGCACTGCTTACCAACTGAACCAGGGCGGTCGACAAGCAGGGCAGTTGGCCCAGGTTTGGGGGCTGCCGTTGTCGTAGTGCACCGTGACGCCGCTGGAAATATCGCTGACGCGCCCGTTATACATCAGGAACAACGCCATGGATTTGCCAGGCCCTGTTGCGGAATCCGGGCTTGTAAGGCTGCCATCCGGATCTATCAGGAAAACTACCCCATTGGTAGAGGCTGTGCCGCCAAAAGTATCCTGGTTATAGTATTTGAGCAAGGCTCCGTTGTGTAACCTTAGGCAGCGTCCCCCGCTTCCACCACAGCTGGTTGTGAGTTGGGGATATGAGTATACATGGTCTATGTCTGAGGTGATATCCATGGCGATATAGTTGAGGTAGGGGGTGAGATCCTTGATGCCGCTTGATGGCGTGATCTTTCCGGCAAGGACGGCCGCACGGTAGGCAGATGCAATACTGGCAGCCGCTTCCTTCACAATCGCGGATGCTGTAGCGTCCTGCTGGGCAACCAGTACTTTGGGGATTGTAAAGGTCGCAATGGTGCCAAGAATGGCCAGCACAATCAGTAGTTCCGCCAAAGTGAAAGCGCGTTTGGCTTTTTGAAGTTTTGTCTGGAACGGATGTTCGTGCAGCGTCATCATGGGATCATTATCTGGTAAAACAGAGAGACTTGAGGGTCAGTCCACCTGCCGGGTTTCTCTGAGTTGGAGTCGGTTGTCCAGTTCGAAAACGGCCCGAATCACCGCGTAGGCGGCTATAAAAGCAATTGCGGAAACCCCTTGCCCTGGTAGAATGCGGACTTCTTGTCCGGCTGGATGATTTTGTGGAGGGGCTTTGGCGTCATCAAGCTCAGCTACTATCTGCCCGGACTGGCCGAGCATCAAAAAATGAGCTTTGGGTAAATGCTCCGCTTCCAAACTATCTCGCATCGCCTGCTCCAGTTCGCGTTCCAGAGTTTCAGGCAGACGGTGCGCCGTCAATACTTCCAAAGCACCTGCCTGGTAGGTGATGGAGACTTTCAACGCGCCTAAATGGATGGTTTTTAAAAACACAGCCAGGGACTCAGCGGACGCTTCCGGTTTCGTTTTTTTCTCGTCTCCCTCCCCCTCTCCCGGTTGCCCGCGCCGCAATACAAACTGTTGGGGCGGTTGTAACGGGTAGCCTGGCAGGTACAGGGAAAGAATCGTATGCATCGCCTCCATGCCGCTTTTCGCTTGGAAATGCTGGCTGGTGGCGTTATCCGATAATTTGGACAAGGCTTTCAACAGTTCTCCCAAGGATTGATCCGCCTGGATGGAGCCGGGCAGCGTGTTTTGCATCATTTTGATGAGCGTTTCCTTCCCCTGTTGGCCGCGCGAGCTCAAAAACGCTTCAAAGGCTTCCGGTGGAATCTGGACATTGTTTTCCGTCAAGGCTTTCAGGATTTCCCGTACCGAAGCGCTTTCCGTTTGGGTCAGCATGGCCAGCAGCTGAACCATTTTTGCAGGAAGCTGAAGCAGGTTCCGCAACAGCAGCGCCATTTGGGCCGGCGTTAACGTGTTTTGAAGCAGCCCGGCTTTATGGGGCGATAGAGGCATTCCACCTGTTAATGAAGCTGCCTGCTGCGCTTGCGGAGGTCGCGATTGCTCAGGCTGAGGCGAGGCAGGCTCGGCCGTCCTGCGCATGGGCTGGAATAGCTGCTTGGGTGCATTGAATTGGGGACCGATATTGCCCATGTGGGGATTTCCTAATGCTGTAATTGATATATCGGCCTCAAAGCGCCAAAATTAAATGTTTTCAGTCAGCAGGGCTTTTGGGAGGCCAGTATACATCTCTTAATAATTTATCAATTTTTGCGATCCTTGTAGCACCAAATGAACCAGGCAGGTTTTCATGCAGGTACATAAAACTCGTTTCAGTACTCAGACAGTCTCCACGATAACCTCGTGGAGTTTTTTTTCGTTTGACTTGCGGTTTATCGGATGCGCTCGGTAAAACCAGTCCGCTGAATGCCTGAAGTGGCTATTTTGAGGAGTGATCACTGCAAACGGTTGGGGCTACTCGTCTGTTTGCAGGATTTTTGTCACGGAAAATCACGTCTAACATAAAGTGCAATTGTTTTTCATGCATTTTGTCCTATATAATGCCTAATAAGGTCGTGCGAGACCGATGGGAAAAGTGACAAACAGGGAGAGCGGTTTTCCGCCGGTTTACAGCGTGGACGTGTGTTAAACGGGATCGGCCGCAATTAAGAGAGACAATCCTTTAACTGTTTGTAACATTGAGAGAGAAGCATTAAAGATTTGCAGGAATCTGACGAACACCTCACAGTAAGCCGATACTACGAGGGAGAGGGTATCAATGACTGATTTCCACAATGGGTTCAATCCGGATAGACTGAACGGAACGCACTTTAACACGAACAAACAAGGCAAAAACAAGCCTGCAGAAACCAATGAAGCGCCCCAGGAGCAGGCTCCCGTCGATCGCTATGCAGGGCAAAGGCTTTCTGCTGATGAGGTGTTCAGCCTGATGAATGTTCAGGCGCAATTTAACAAAGCGGGCGTGGATCACAGCAGTATTTTCCAAAGCATTGCCGCGTTTGAAAGTGCGGTGAGTCCGGAATCCTATGAACAAATGCTTCAGGATGTGGAAACCACATTCCAGAATGAATTTGGTTTCAAGCCCAGCAAAGCATTTGCTGAAAACGTGGTTGCTGACCGCTTGATCGGCAGACCTAGCATCCAAACGACCTAACGTTTCGGTATACAGCATTGATCCCTCGAGCCCGGTGGATGCCACCGGGCTTTCGCGTTTCAGACAATCCTGAAACTCAGGCATAAAGCAAATAGCGCGATTCCCCGGATTGAACCTTGCG
Organism: Oculatellaceae cyanobacterium; assembly: GCA_036702885.1. Taxonomy (GTDB): domain Bacteria; phylum Cyanobacteriota; class Vampirovibrionia; order Vampirovibrionales; family Vampirovibrionaceae; genus DATNQC01. The sequence goes on from DATNQC010000179.1 coordinate 6,847, forward strand.
AGTTTGAGGAAATAGTGTAATGATAACTTTACTGGAGAGAGCATCTTTAGTATGATGCCGTTCTGACTGCCGGAGCATCAGCATCTCCGGATGAGGGTGACCTGAGAGATTGGCATGGTGAGACACCGGACTTTTCAGCCCCTTCATTACTGGAGCTTGAGCTTGTTCTCCTGAATATACCCCGTAGGAATGGTAAAGAGGTTTCGTCGCTGTGAGCGCTACATCTGAAAAAGAGACGACGGCAAGCCCTAAAACTGCAGCCGGCCGCACGGAAAAGATTCTAATTGTGGATGATGAAGCCAGCATTCGCCGGATTCTGGAAACCCGGTTCAAGATGCTGGGCTTTGATACCGCAACCGCGTCCGATGGCGAAGAAGCACTGGATATCTTCAACAAATTCAATCCGGACATCATTGTACTGGATATTATGATGCCCAAAATGGATGGTTACGGCGTGACCAAGGAAATCCGCCGGCAGGCAGATACGCCGATCATTATCCTGACGGCGCTGGGCGATGTTGCGGAACGCATCACCGGGCTTGAATTGGGCGCGGATGACTATGTGGTTAAGCCGTTCAGTCCTAAAGAGCTGGAAGCGCGAGTCAAATGCATTTTGCGTCGCACGGGCTCCAAAAACGGCGCTGCAACTACCCAAAGCGCTGGTAAAGAGCAAAACAACGTAGTGGTGGTCGGGAACCTGAAGGTAGATTTGAACAAGCGCCAGGTCTTTAAAAAGAACGAGCGAGTCCGCCTGACGGGTATGGAATTCAGCCTGCTGGAGCTGTTGATCAGCAATTCCGGCAAGCCATACTCCCGCAGCGAGATTCTGCAGCACGTCTGGTCCTATCCCGCCGATCATCGCATTGATACGCGCGTGGTGGACGTGCATATCAGTCGCCTGCGCTCCAAGCTGGAAACCGATATTAGCAACCCCGAGCTGATTCTGACGGCGCGCGGCATTGGCTATATGTTCCAGAAGATTGACTAGAACCTGATTCACAAAGTTTTGATTGACGCTTGTATGGCTGACTCGGCTGTACAAGCGTCTTTCTACGTGGGGCAAGGGCTCATGTTGAGCAGGAAAACCGTGGCTCGTTGTTTGGCTCAGTGCTAGCTTCTTTGTATGGCGCAGCTTGAAACGGACAGGCTCAAAAAAAAGCCGGCTGAGCAGAAGCCCAGCCGGCGTGGAACGGAAGCATCAGGTTAGGGTAAACAAATTAGCGGGTTTTTAGCACTTCCCCGATCTGCGCGAGAAACGCCTGGCCGGTTTGCGCCAAATCCACGAACTCAGCCCGGTTGGCCAGGCCACCCGGTGCTTTCCAGCTTTTGGGAGCCAGGTGATAAATGCTGGCTGTCAGTTTTCCGGTTTGCTGCTTTTTCATGGATTCCGCAATGAGCTGGAGCAGGGTGACGGCTAGCGTCATGTCTTTTCCAAAAAGCGCATTGCCAAGGTCTTGTATCAGCTTGTGTTTGAGCATGGTGTTTTTTCCTTTGCTTGATTGCATACGGCTCAACGGCAGTTGGTGGCTTGAGCGATTACATGCATGCACTCAATCTGTATATCTGCCGATGAGCTTTGGGGGCGGCGCTTTTAGCCTTTCCAACGGGCGCGCTGCGGACGGATATCCACATGCGTGAAATGCGTGTAGCAGCCCAGGCCGCCGCTCCAGTTTTCCAGGAAGCGCTGGACGGCGGGCGCTGCCATGCCTGGCACGACAATATCCGCTGCCATGCCTTTCATGTGGAAGCTGTTTTGGCTGCCTCCAACCGCCTGGTTATGCTGAGGGGAGCGGTAGCCGGAATTGATAATGATGGGTTTCCCTAGCAGATCCCGAATCACCTGGAGCCGGTTGGCCAGACGGTAGAGGTTATCGAGTATCCACGGCGCCGGTACGTCCTCACCGTGCAGGAATTCCCCCAATGAAAAGTTGGGTGTCAGTTGAATTGCGCGAAGCTCGTTGCTCATGCCTGTCTCCTTTGGTTGTGATTTGCTTGAGGGCTGTTTGGGCGGTGCTGAGGATTAACCCTGCAAAAGGTGAACAAACCGCAGGAGTTCGGGAATAAGCGTGCGCGTGTCCACGCCCAATCGATCCAGGATGAAGATAATGAAGCCCACTTCCAGGGTGAGAAGGGAAATGCTGAAGCGTCGGCCGTGCAAATGGCGGAGCAATACGCGGATTTTCCCAAAAATGGCGTGCATTTCCATTTTTTCTTCCGCGGTGGCTCCGCTGATTCTGTCCACATCCTCGCACAACGCATTGTGTGCAAGGGCTAACCCAATAATGTGCGGCTTTTCGTCATCCGGGAACTTGGAAATATCGATATACTGAGACGGCTTTTCTACCATCACTTCACCTCGGTGACGCGATAACCCAGCACGATGAATGTGACCTGCGCACTACCGGAATTTCGATAGGCAAAACGCTGTTGGTTGTCCAATGGGGTCCAGAACGCCGTATTGGCAACACTCAGGCCGGAACTGTTTGTGGTCAGGATGTGCAGACCGTTGACGCTGCTGCTTTCCGGCGATTTGATAAATGTGTGCTGAGAACCACTGCCGTTAAAAGTCAGGATCCCGCGAACATTCGCCATTCTGGAAATGGGCGGGATCATGCTTGAGCAATCGACATTGGCGCCTCCCCCGGGGCTGGTGAATGCGGTGGTAGCGCTTCCATTGTTCAGAACTCGGTAGGGATCAAAGTTATCGACGTCGCGATAGGAAATCTCCCAGTGCTGACCATTTGAGGTCACTACGAAGGGCAGAATGTTGGTATTGGCATCCAGGCGGACCGCAAAGGGCATTTGTCGAAAGGCGGAGGTGATGAAATCAATGGACTGCCCGGCTGCAAAATTGCGCGTGGACAGAATAATGCTGGTAAACCCGAAGGAAATGGTTTCGTACGCGTAATACCAGGTATTGGGGCATCGACCGCCGTATTTGAAGGAAACGTTGGTTTCCGTGGTTGTCCAGTTGGAATCCACCTGAGTCGGGTTGCCGCTGCCATCCACGGCGGTGACATGGCGTGCCTGCCCGCCGTTGGTGACAATGACATCTCCCACGGTAAAGCCGCCGCTTCCTCCGGTGACCGTCACGGTATTGCTGCCGGATGTGACGGAAATGGCGCCGGGCACGGCAAATTGCAGAATACCGTTGTAGGAGCTGGTGGTGATATCAACGGTAATGGGCGTATCACAGATGATGTTGAAGGCGTTTGCCCAGTCCCGTGAGGCGACATGCGCCACGGTAAACGTGGTGGGCGATGTATAAACCGGCGCGGCGGTATGGGACTCATACCGGGAAAACGATCGCCCGAAGGTATCCATTACGGTATAGATGCCGCCGAGACTCCGGTATTGCAGCGCGCCTTCCTGATTGACCCAAATATCGCCAGCTTTGGGGGTGGCGGGCGTTCTCACCAGATGCAGGGTGCCGCTGCCGGTGGAGGTGATGTCGACCGTGTTCAGGCCGAAGTTGGCATCGTTGATTGTGGGGTGCAACGTGATCACCGTGGGAGAGATGACCCGTGCAAAATAGAAGGCGTCTTCGCTAAGTCCGCCTGGCAGACTGCCGCCAGCAGCCCCCACGGAAATACCGACCGTATCCGCGGTGGAAAGGCCATGCGCTGCTGCAGTCGTGATTTGATCGGTGGTGGCATCCACGTTGGAAATCACAGCCAGAATCGGCCTGGCATTGACCACGCCCTGGTGGAACTGCACCCCCTCTGCCCGAATGCCTTCTTGAGGGGTGGCCTCCGTCAACTGGTTGGTCCGGATGGCGGATAATGCGGTTGTTCCGTTTTCAATGCCGGACAAGCGGGCATCCTGGTTATTGGATTCGGATACCAACTGGTTGAATTCCGCATTGAGATCATCGGCGTTGATGAGATTGCCGTTAGCAATCTCCACTTCCTTCAAACGAGAAATCTGCGACATCAGCGTAAGCCTCCTGGTATGGTCGTGATGCTCCAGCCTTCAATTTCAACGGGGTTATTCATGGTCTCCCCCTGCAATTCCATTTGGAATGCCCGCCCGGACCCTGATGGCGTGAACCGGAGGCTGGAAGTGCCGGATTGGTTGTAAAAATCCTGTCCGAACCGGGCGGAGCCGTAAATGCAGCTAGCCTTGTCGGGAGCCACCACGAATGTTCGCGTTTGCTGGTATACGGAGCTGCGGTTGAAGTCCCACTGCATGTGAACGGTTAGCGGCATCGTGGAAATCTGCTTCAGGTACAGTTCAACGTCCCGGATTCTTTTTCGGAGCCTGGGAGAAGAAAAATCCTGGAATCCGGTTCGGTAGCGCCAGGGAATCGGCGTACCCTGATAGCTGTTGCCACGGAGCTGCTGTTGAATATGACCGTCGTAGCCGCCGGTGAGGAGCCTTCCGGCAAAGGCTGCGCCGCAGGCTGCCTGAATGCCGGTTCGACGGCTCCAAGCGCCGCCACGGCCACTGCCGTAGTTGTAGACCAGTACAACCTGATTTTGAGGCGTGCTGCCTTCCGGTACGCACCACCAGACTTCCCGACGATCGCGCAGGTGGACGGCAAACGCGCCGGACAGCGCGCTGCGGTTCAGGCGTTCAATTTGGGCTTGAATACGTTCGGACAGAAAGCCGGAAACCAGATTGCCCTGTAACGTGGCGGTAGATAGAGACGTAATGCCCTCATTGGAGAGGAACATCATTTCTCCGCCAACCTGCACCACGCTTTGATGACTGACCGCGCCGAATTCGCCGGAAATTTTCTGCAGGGCGAACGTTTCGCTATTGCTGCCGGAAAGAATATAGGTGGAGCGTTGCTTGAAAACCACCAGCACTTCTTCATTGCTTAACGGCAAAAAGAGGGTTTTGAGCGCAGTGATTTTTTCACCATCGCCGGGAGATACCTGGATTGCGCCGGCCGATGTGACGCTGCCATCCGGTGTGAAGTTCTGGGGATTTTCCTGTTCGGAAATAAACAGCATAGACGGGTTTTGTGCGTCTCCGGCAAAGACCAGCCGGTTGGAATAAATTTCTGAAATGGATGGATTGCCCACGCTCACCCCGGCAATGGCAGGCGGCCAGCCGTCCAGATTGGCCGCCGGGTTTTCGCCGTCCCACTTCTTGGGTGGATTGAGGCCGTTGCAGGCAATCAGCAGGCCGTTGAACGTGACGAAGCTCACGGCGTTTGCTTCCGAAAGCCCGTTTGCAATGACGCTCGCCTGTCCGGTGTCGGGATCGACCTTATACAGGGAGGCTCCCGCCGCTGCAATCAGATGCAGGTCGCCCGTCAGCATTTCGTATTGGTGAAGGCCGGTGATGGTCTTTCCATCGGCGAGTGGCGTGGCATTGAGGTGTAGATAGCCGATGTCCCGATTCGACCAACTGCCTTCCGCCGTGGCATGCAGATTGACGATATCTTCCGCCTCATCCGCCCCCAGGGAAAGCTCGTTGTTTTTTTGATTCATGCCGCCGGTGTTTTTAAAAAAGTGATGCGTTTGCATTAGCAATGGCCCCCATACCCCCGATAAAAGCCTTTCATGCGGGGAGCCGGCTTCATGGGCGAACGTCTGCGCAGCCGATCCAATCCGTCTCGAAAGAGCAGATAGCTTTCCGTCCCGCTTTCACCCAGGAATTTTTCCAGACGGCTTTGTGTGCCCAGCACCAGCACTTTTTCCCAGTCGGGCGGCAGCAGGGTTTGATCGTCATCTGCCTGCAAATCCACGGGCTGTCGCCAGTAGTGGTAGGCAAGGTGATAAATTCCATCCGGTGTGGGGTGCAGGCACAACTGGTTGCCAAAACGGTAGAACACCCGCGGTCTTCCGGTAGCGAGCAATCCTTGCTGGATGGGGTAGCTGTAATCCGCTTCCGGGATGCTTTGTTGCGTGTCCGTATCCATCACGGAATCCGACACCACCGAGTTGATGTCTGCATCTCCGGCCACGGGGTAGGCGAATGTTCCGGGTGTGGTGGCAAGCGTTCCGGTTTTAAGCAGGCGCTGAACTTTTAAACGATGCAGCATTTCCCAATAGGTTTCGTTCATAAAGGAAAGCGCCTGGCTGACGGGCGTTTGCGCATCCGCAAGCGTTGTGACTTCCAATTGGCCGGTTCTGCGCAACACCTCGTTGATGAGTCGTAACGCGCTGCTCATGGCATTGCCCCTTTCATCTTCAGCAATTTCAGCTTGTAGTCTTTGGGGTATTTTTTGAGAATTTGCGCCAGAACCCCGCTAATCCGCGTTTTGTATCCGGTTTTCCTGTTCTTGCAGAGCCAGACGGCGTTTTCCCCGTAGGCATCCAATAATTCCATCGAGGAAGGTTCCAGATTATCAATCGTTGGCATGCATGGTCTCCTTGTTCTGAAAAAAGCGGCGGCGCCTGTGGAGACGCCGCCTGGAATCAAATAAGGAGTTGTTTAAATTGCAGCGGCTTTCAGCACTGCGCCAGCTTTTGGCTGCATGACTTTGGAACCGTACAGGTACAAGCCTTTCACCGCATCCGCGAACATGTTGTAGGGACGAACGGTTTCCACCTTGCTCACCTGGCTGGCAAAGCTGATGTAATCCCGCGTGAATGCCAGCAGGTTGACCACGCCTTCCACCGCAGGGTGGTTGGTGGTGACGACAAGGAACACAAAAACACTGCTATGCTTGGCAAAAAGAAGCTGGACATTCAAAAAGCTATGTTTTATTTTTGGGGAAGAAAAAACAAGCAAGCCAATTGGCACTAGGGATAACTGTAGGTTCCGCTCAGTAGATCCGCTGAGAGATTTG
>DATNQC010000181.1:0-1976 GCA_036702885.1 Oculatellaceae cyanobacterium
GGCTGATTGAGCGCTGCCTTGCCGCCGGTGGAAACGGAATGTTCGTTTTCCTGAAACCGACAGATATTGTAAAATCTGACTTTTTCCAAAATATTGTGTCGCGCGGCATTGATAGCTTTGTGATTCAAGGCTATGTTGCGCTTAAAAGCCCACCCACCACGCTGCTGGAAAAAACGTTGTCCCTCTCGTCCCGACTTTTCAACCGCATTGGTAATGCGGGACGGTATCATATGGGCTTGAGCTGTCGCTTGCTGGATTCCGGCTGGGCCATTAAGCAGGAAGTGCTGGAAATGATCCCCTTCCGCCGCGGGATGGATTTGGACAACCTAGAGTATTCCATCCGGCTGAACCTTGAAAACTTTCGGGTCAATTGGGCGCCCAACGTGGTTGTATACTCTGATCCCGGCATCTCTGTTCTGGATTATCTCACCCGCTGCGTTGGGACGGTCTTTAACCGGATGGGGCTGCTCTTGTTCTATGGCCCCAGGCTGCTGAGCCGTCTAATCATGCGGTTTGATCTCAACTATCTGGAGCAACTGTTCTCCATCGTCAAACCTCCGACCATGATGCTGCCGGCGTTGTTGATGATTGCGGCGCTGGTTGTGCAATTCAACCCCGGCGTGCTTCCAGGAAGCACGCTATTTTGGCAGGCGTCAGGGCTGACTGCGCTGCTGTTTAGCGTGATGGGGCTTTGGGTGGCGCGCTGCAAGCCGGCGGATTATGTGACGTTGCTGTTCCTTATGCCGCTGATGTATGTAGGCGGCCTGCTGGCTTCTCCCATTGCGCTGTTTAACTATATTCGCAACCGGGAGCCCAAGCGGCCTTCCAAGGGGCACTCCTATCTGCTCAATGAAAAGACGCGCTTCAACGAGGAATTGGCAGCGCCGCCCAATCGGTTTGACGAGTCGCAGGGTGAAGGCGTGATTCAGAATATTTTGAAGAAAAACGCGCCGCATCCCTTGCGCGATGTGGATCTGTTGACGGATAGAAGACCTGCGCGTCAAAGCGCGGAGGCTCCTGTTATTGGGGATATTGCTCCCATGCCTGAGCCGGAGCGTGCCCGCTTGCCGAAGGAAACCGTGAAGTCGGTTCCGCTGTCGAACGGTTCCAAGGAAATTCCGTGTACGCTGAAAACCCGCACCACCTTTGATGAAGAAGGCAACGAGCAATATCAACTGACGTTGGAATACAAGTCGCTTGCCATTACTACGGAAGTCTATCGCATCCCGGATCAGGCTTTTTATGAGCTGCATGCCAAGTTGGCAAGCCGTGGACTGACGGCGATTACCTGCGGCAGTTGCGGTTATTTCTATAACCCCACAGCGGATGTGCCGGGGGCCTTGAAAAATGCGGGAGTCTGCCTCTACGGCAAAATGGGCCAAGAAGTGAACCTTCAAACCGATGCCGTCACCGTGATGAGTCAGGCTTGCAATCAACATTGCGATCTGGCGCAACGGGAGCAAATCGTTCGGCAATGGAAAGAGAGTCTGGCCCTCAGCAGGATACGTTAAGCCCCATGACCGCGGAAACCTTCAGCCGTTCGTCCTGGTCCCGCATTGCCTTGTTGGTGTTGCTCATGCTACTGCCTTGGGCCTGTACAGGGATCGGGCTTTTTGTGCTCCGGGATTACCGTATTACGATGCTGGTCTATGGCATGATTTGCTGCATTTTGCCGACCCTGTTGTTTCGTCAGCATGCCATTCGCTTTTTACCTGTCCGCACGAATCCATTGGCGCTGGTTGGGATGCTCTTGGGCTTTAACCTGCTGATTTGGGGGAGCTTTCAGCTGACGCAGTATGGTATTGATAACCTACTGTTTCAGGAGCGCGCAAAAGGCATTCATCTCCTGTTTAACCGTCAGGTGATTGAATACGGGCTGTATTTCGTCATTATGAATCCATTATTGGAGGAGACGTTTTGGCGCGGCTTTATTTATAACGAATGGCGGCGTTTTCTGCCGATTTGGCCATCACGCC
>DATNQC010000182.1:0-4517 GCA_036702885.1 Oculatellaceae cyanobacterium
TTCGTCCATTAGAGACGTCCCGGGTTAAATCTTCAATGTAATCTTTAAAATTCAGGTTCTTGTGCAGGTGCTCCAGCAAGATGCGAAGCTGCGTCTGCTCTTCCGCAGAAAGCCCATGTCCTCCTTTGGCCAGTAGTTCCGTCTCCAGGCCTTCCAGAAGATCGGGGACCTTTTTCATACTGCTGGAACGGACCAACGTCCCCATCATGCGATTCCGGATGATGTCCGGCAGACGATCGTAGTTTTTGACAGTCATGCCCGGATAACGATCGCCATAAATCTCTGACAGGCGATGCAAACCCAGCGCTTCCGTCATTCGAGGCACCACATACCAGGTTTGAACTGCCCGGAAGCCAACTTCCGTCAGTGTATTGGTAACAAACGACATCTGGTAGTCACGGAAGTTGTTGTCCGCCTTACGATCCTCAGGTGCCAATTCGGTCCGGTACACACCACGCGCCGCATAACCGATATTGCTTGTCTGAGACAAGAGACGCTGCGTGGTCAAGCTATAAAATGAGAAGGGAATCGAGAACATTTAGACTGCCCCTCCCGGAGTGATTGACGTATTCCATTGAGGCGGCATTGCGGGTTGAGAGGCCCCTATTCTCGCCACGGGTGACATTCCTTGGCTTGGCATGGCTGTAGGCCAAAAAACGAGCGCCTGTCCACGAGGGGAGGCAGGCGCCGTTGGGAGTCCTTGATTGGGGAACGGAACATGAGATTGCGGCATGGGTCCGTTTCCTTCGCGCTTTTTGTCCTTCTGCTTATTTCGATAGTAGGCCTCGGCATTGAAATCTTTATCCAAAGGCGCAATGAACCGGTAGACCAACTCCATCGCAAGCCCGCCAATCACGTAAACCGTTGCCGCCGTCAGCAATGCAGCAGAAACCATCGGGAAAAAGTTCAATCGACGGAGCACCTTGGGATACGTGTGATAGACGGTTTCGGAAACCGGATTATCAATTTTGGAAAGCACCTCAATGCCTTCCTTCTTCACTAAGTTCCTCAACTCCGTATAGCGGTTGTTAATCAAATCCAAAAGGTTGTTATCAAGAGACGCCCAGGGTGCCTTTGTGCTCTGCAGCGCTTTTTGGAGGTCAGAATTGCTTAACTCAATCCCTGCATCCTTTAATACCGCAAGATAATCCCCTTTCATCCCAAAATGTCGGTTTATCTGCCGCTGCAGGAAGTTGGTGGGTGGCTTTAACGTACGATGGAGGAATCGCTTCACCGGCCCAAAATCCGAGGGGATATCCGTCTTGGGATCAAACACCTTGAGTTTGCCCCTTTCAATCATGAACGGGTTCAAAAGCAGACTGTTAATCCCAAAGTTGTCATTTTTCAGGAACTGCATCAGGTAGAAGGTCATCACCCACACCAGGATATTCCTGCCATTGGTTTCCGCCTTGTGTTTATTGGCAGCAATGGCCAAGACGCCTTGCGGAATATACAGCCCAAATAGCGTCAGGAAACGGGACGACATATCTTCCAAAGACAAACCGCCCACACGGACGTCATTGGAAAAGAAACGCCCGACCTTCCCGGAATCGAACAATAAGGCAACCCGGTCCGCGACGTTCTTGGACGATATCTGAGCAATGGCTGTCTGCCCGCCTTTCGCCGCCTCCTTTAAGGCTTGCGCTTCCCAACCCGTCAGACCAAAGCGCGGCACCATGAAGCTGTTTTGCCTAGCCCTTGGATCAGCTATTCCTGTTGTAGAAATACTCATAACACCCCTGTAAGATTGAATATCCATGTAAAGGCAATCAATGAATGGAATTGCTTCTGAATAACTTCTTCGGTGACACACTTCTCAAACTCAATGCCATGATATACAAAAGAAACTTCACAAAAAAACGCTTCGTGAAGTTAAACATAAGGCTGAAAAAGCCTTTCAATATCAAAACTTGGAATTAGCAACAATTTTCAGGCCAACCTGTTGCTTTACAATGACTACAACACGATTTTTTGTCATTCCAAGCTTTTGTTTTTCGAGTATCTTTAAAAATTACGCGCAATAAAAAACCCGCCGTTGGCGGGTAAGTCTGTCTGAGTCGAGTAAGTCAGTAGAAGTGAGATTAAATCTTTTTTCGCGGTACAAGGTTTTGTTCCTTGTGTTTGCATAAAAACAAACTTTTTAAATTCGATGTTAGTCCATTACAAATTCGTTACAAAAAACTGCTTCTTCTGCTGGGTGAGGTTGTTTTGAGCTTTCTGAGCCACTGAAGCCCTGCCAATATCTTTTCACTTCAGTTGTTTAGCCATTGGACGCGCAATAAAAAACCCGCCGTTGGCGGGTAAGTCTGTCTGAGTCGAGTAAGTCGGTAGAAGTGAGATTAAATCTTTTTTCGCGGTACAAGGTTTTGTTCCTTGTGTTTGCATAAAAACAAACTTTTTAAATTCGATGTTAGTCCATTACAAATTCGTTACAAAAAACCGCCTCTCCAAATAGAAGAGGCGGCTTAGGTCTTTTTTGAAACGCCTTAAACGGCTGCCACAGCTTTTTTCGCTTCAAACTCAGCCATGACATCCTTGTTTTCAATGCCTGCCAGCTCTTGCAACAAGCGCCAATTCAACAGACGGTCCATTTTGGCGTGTTCAATCTCTTCGGTAACGGGATTGCCAGCTTTATCAAAGTGCTTTTTAAAGCGGCCTTCCGTTTTCGCCCAGTCAAGGAAGGTGAAAGCGGTCATTTGACCATCCGGCCCCTTAACTTGCGCCCAATCGCGGTCAACATTGGGGTTCCCCGTCAGGTTGAACCGGCTCTTCATGGTTGGTCCAGCTTCCGGATCGTAGATGAACAACGGGAATGCACGACTTTGAACAGCCGCTCTCGCCTGATGCGCAGCCATATTATCAGCCACACCATGCTCCGGCTGGCAAGTCGTGTACACGCTCACCACAGCGGGGCCTTTGAATTCCAGCGCACGATTGATGACCTTATAGAAGTGGCTGGTATTGGCGCCAATCGTTTGAGCCACAAATACATTGGGGTGCATCACGCAAATTTGGCCCAGCTCTTTACGGCGTTCCGGCTTCCCGTGGCTGGCTTTACCATAGGCGCCCATCTTCGACTCTTGCCCGGTGTAGGAAGAGGTAGATTGCTGCCCACCCGTGTTGGAGTACACCTGAGTATCCAGCACAAGCACCTTGATGTTCATGCCGGACATCAGCATCCGAGACAGGGCTTGGAAGCCGATATCGAGCATCGCGCCATCACCGCCGATGTTCCAGAGAATCCAGTCCTCATGGCCATTTTGATCCCAGTACGCCCGGATACCCATCGCATCGGTCGGGCCGTTTTCAAAGAGGGAGTTGGTCCACGGCACACTGTATGGGTTATAGGGATATGTGGAGGCATAAACCGTGTTGCAACCGGTTGAGGCCACGATACCAAAGCGATCGCCAACCTTTTCATGGGTCGCAGCCAGCATTTGACGGATGACCGAGGCTTCTCCGCAACCCATGCAGGAGCCTGCACCACCTTTGTACTGACTCAGGTTACCCAGTTTCAGCATCAGGTCGCGCATATCGATTTTATTGATGTGCGTATGCGGAGACTCTGGCAATGCTTTGTAGAAACCATATGCCTCCAGGTAGGTCGGCAGGTTTTCGGAAGTCTTTTTGATCATCTTCAGCGCATCGTGGTCGCCGCATACTTCAACGCATTCGCCGCACCCCTTGCACTTAGTGGGATCAATAAAAATACCGAACAGACCACCGCCCGGCAGGCTGGGATCTTTCTCGCGTTTTTTCTCAAACTGACCATAGTATTTTGTAGTTTTTGCAAACTGTTCGCGCAGAAACTGCTTGTGAGACTCATCCGTGACCTTGGCCAGTTCTTTTTCCAGGTCTTCCGGCATCACGATCTTGCCCAGAATGGCCGTATCCGGACAGTTATTCACACAGTCCATGCAGCCAACGCAGTTTTCCGCCGTGTATTCGGGCAGTTCGGGTGCAATATAGCTAAAGTCCCGTGCCCCGGCTGTTCCTGCAGGCAGAACGCTTTGCGCGACAAATTCATCAGCGGGTTGGCTGGAGCCTGCACCCCGGTTATAGGCATCAACAACCTCCGCCGCGCGTTGGTAGTCGTACCAGTGCTCTTTCTTTTGCTCTTGCGCACTCATTCCTGAAAAAACTCCTTACAGTTGAGCGTAATCCCTTGAAACTTGCCTGAGGACTAAATGAAGAAGGCGTTGGTGTCCTTACCTTTGGCTTCCCATTCCTGGCGGCCTTTTTCCAGAACGTCAGCAGGGGTTGCCTCGATAATGGAGCGCGGCACCTCAAACACTTGTTGGTAGCCTTTACGGGCAGCCGCCAGGTTATCCCGGACAACATCGGGCCCCTTGCGGCCGAAGTATTTCTCAATCGGGATGCGCACCCGGTCAAACAGCTCGTCTTCGCTCAGGTTTGCATCTTTTTGGAAAGGCGTTAAGCGGAGGAAGACACCCAACAGCACAATCCCCTGGAAGCGCTGAACCAGCGAATCATCCGCCTTACAGGTTTCCTTCGCA
>DATNQC010000183.1:0-7812 GCA_036702885.1 Oculatellaceae cyanobacterium
CCCGGTGACAAGCTCCAAAGTCGTGGCTTCGTCCTGGAATGGGTCGCCGTCTCCTTTCTTGGATTTGCCGGTGTTGCCTTCAGGTGCGGGCGCTGGAGCCGGCACGCTTTCCCGAATGAGGGCATAGGCCGTGCGGAGCAAGGCATCCAGATCGATCGAGAGTTGGTTATCCAATACGGTTTGGATGATACCGCTTGCCATCCGCCGCAAGCCCAGCGGATCTTTGGAACCGGACGGCAATTTAGCGTTCTTTTGGCTGAACACTGCGACAATGGTATCGAGTTTATCAGCCAGGCTTACCGCAATACCCACTTGGGAGCGGGCAACTTCATCACCTGTAAAGCGCGGTAGGTAGTGTTCAAAAATGGCATCGGCGACAGGCTCTGGCTCTCCGGAAAGTGTGGCGTATTTACGCCCCATCACGCCTTGGAGTTCCGTAAATTCAAAGACCATACCGGTCACAAGATCCGCTTTGGCAAGGCGTGCGGCCCGTTCGGTCTGTGCTTTCAAAGCTGCGTCATAGCCAAGCGTATCGGCAACTTGAGAAGCCAGCTTTTGCAGGCGTTCCGCTTTTTCTGCCATGCTGCCCAGGCCTTTTTGGAAGGTAATCCCCTTCAGGGCTTCCAAACGACCTTCCAGCGGGATCTTTTGGTCTTCTTCAAAGAAGAACCGGGCATCTTCCAGTCTTGCCCGCACGACTTTCTCGTTGCCGTGGCGAATGGTTTCGCCTGCTTCCTTGCGGCCATTGGAAACCGTCATAAAGCAAGGCAGGAGCTTGCCGCTTTTGTCCCGCACGGGGAAATACTTTTGATGCGCCGTCATAACGGTGGTGGTGACTTCTTCCGGAATTTCCAGGAAGCGCTCCTCAAAGCGCCCCACCACAATGGAAGGGCTTTCGACCAGCATGGTCACGGTTTCCAGAAGATCATCATTTTCCTGCACCGTCCCGTTGAGGCTTGTTGCAGTTTCTTGAAGCAGTTGCCAAATCAGACTTTTGCGACGGGCTTGATCGGCAATGACTGCGCCGTGTTGTTCCAGTGCATCCAGGTATTCTTCAGCAGAACGAAGCTGCACCGGGCCTTCCGACAACACCCGATGTCCTTGGGATACGGTGTCCGACTGGACAGGGCCGATACGAACCGGCAGGTGCTGGTCGTTCCATAGAGACACCAGCCAGCGAATGGGTCTGGAAAAGCGGATGGTGTAATCACCCCAGGCCATAAGATGGGAACCGTTCAAGCCTAACACCAGCTCAGGGAGAATTTCCGGCAGGATTTCCTGTCCGGGACGGCCTTTGACCGTCTGATTCAACACCATGTAGGTTTCACCCTCAATGGTTTCCTGGGTGAGTTGGGCGAAATCAACGCCTGCTTTTCTGGCAAAGCCGAGCCCCGCCTGGGTGGGCTTGCCATCTGCGTCCAAAGCCACACGAACCGGGGGGCCTTTGATTTTAAAGGTTCGCGTCTCCTGCACTTCCGGGAGGCCGGAAACACTCAACGCCAAGCGTCGCGGGGTGGCATAGACCTTCACCTCGCCGTAGGCAATGCCCTGTTCATCCAGAGCTGCCTTGAACTTGTCCGCCAGTTCCGTGGGGGCAGATTGCAGGAACTCGACGGGAAGCTCTTCGGTTCCGACTTCTAACAGGTACTGGTTTTTTTCGGATGCCATTGGTGTTCGGCCTCGTGATTCATGCGGATGACGCTACGGACCATATTTTCATACAAAGCAGGCAGCCTCATCAAGTTACGGACAAATACGAGTCCGTAGGAGAGGGACTTGAGGGTGCGGTGAGTAAGCGTTGGATTCACCTTAGTTCAGTGCCAAAGCGCGCTCATGCGCAGCCTGTTCAATGCGATCTGCGAGCGGCTCCAGGGAAACGCTACCATATCGCCGGCTAAGCGCTTTGGTGATGAGCTCATCCGCCAGCAGGGGATTCTTGGGAAGCAAAGAACCATGTAAATAGGTTCCGTACAGGTTACCGCAGACAGCACCTTCCTGGCCGTCCTCGCCATTATTGCCGTAGCCCTTCAGGACTTTTCCCAGCGGCTGGACGCCTTCTCCCAGATAAGTGCGTCCACTGTGGTTTTCAAAGCCGACCACCTTGCTGCCATCGGGGCGCTCAATAGAAACGTTTCCAATAAACCGCGTTTTTCCCGCAACGGTGTAGGCGTCCATCAGGCTCAACCCGCGTAGTTCATCGCCTTCATGGGGCTTGTAGTAATGCCCTAACAACTGATAGCCGCCGCAAATGGCTAAAATGACGGCGCCTGTTCCGACGGCTTGACGTAATGAATCTGCCTTCAGTTGGTGCAGATCCTCGCAAACCTGGATCTGTTGGGCATCCTGTCCGCCGCCGGCAAAGTAGAGATCCGCCCAGTCCGGATCAATGCGGTCGCCCAGACCAATGGGACGAATGTGGGTTTCAATACCCCGCCAATGACAGCGTTGATGCAGAGCGAGGATGTTGCCCCGGTCGCCATAAATATTGAGATGATCCGGATAGAGATATGCGATGCGAAGTTCCATAGGCTTTATTGTAGCGCTTTTTGAGCACTGGTTAATGTTTGTTCACAAACTAACACAAAAAGACAAAAAATTTCGTTTATATCTATACGGAAGGTTGGTTTTTACTTTCTTTAGTGGGACGGTTACAGGGAAGAATAGAAATAGCAAGGGCAAAACGTGCCCGGGAGGAGTTATCGAATGAATACGTGGGTGAAGCAGCGCGATATGCTCCGTGAAAAATACTGCAACGAGGAACTTCTCAGACAGGCTCGCGAGTTACTTCAGAAGGAAGATCAAAGCGAAGAAGCTTTCTTGGGCGCACAAGGCGTACTTCTGTTGCATGGGCTGATTTAAAAGGCTGTAGAATAACTTGAAATCAAAAAGGACGGACTCTTGTAGCCGTCCTCTTTGGTGTTAATATCGATTTTAGCTGTAATTAGGGATCGCGCAGGACTCCGTAGCCGAATTCGTCCACGCTTTCCGTCCAGTTGCCTTTATAGATGTTGTGGAAAAAGCGTTGCAATGGGGTCAATCTGGGGGGGGCAGGCTCCCGCCACTCTTGACGGCTGCGTTGGGTATCCGCGATGTGGATGACTTCCGGGGAATAGCCCTTCACTTTCATTAATTCGTTGTCAGGAGCAAAGGCCCAGGCTCCGCTAGCGGAGATTGACAGGCCAAACGCCAGGAGGGAAAGCGCAAGCGTTGTTCTGGCTAGAAAAGTACTCATGGGCCGGAGCCTCCTCAATGCTTTGTTTGATTTTGCTTTCGGCAAAGTTCGGACTGGCTTTAACTGGTGTTGAAAATTTTCCCGCGACTGCCGGCAGTAGTCGAAGCTCGACTGACTTTGAAGGCAGGTGCTTCAACCGGCTCCCGAGGGAGGAGAAATTGTCAGTCCGGTCTTTTATTGCCAGTTTAGACAAGCATAAAGTGTTCCTGTATCCTGACAAAAGAGTAATTTTATCCAGCTGGGCCATTAATTTTTTTCTCCGACTTTCGATATACTAGTAATAGAGAAGGGTATAAAGGCTGAGCAATGGCCGATAGATCGCTGATAAAATCACCCAAAGACCCACACGAGCGCAGTCTGCTGCTTGCGGATGGTCTGGTGTTTACGCCACCAGGGCTGGAACTGCCGTGGGAAACTTTGAGCGCCATGATACAGGGGAAATCCTCCATCGATCTTACCGCAATGCCGGTCTATAGTAGAGATGAGGCTTATGCGCTGGTCTATAATTACGGCTTTGATTTGAACTTGCCCGAAGACGCCGCGGAAGTGGAAGGGCTGTTCATTGAAGCCATGAACTTTATCGAACATCGCTTCCTGACGCCGGCCATTGACTGGGAAGGCTTGGGCGAGCCGCCCTCGCCAGCGGAAAAAATCCCGTTGGCCGTTACGGAATCCCGCAATGTGCTGGATTTGATCATGTTGGCTTCCCAGCGGGACAATCCGCTTCGTCCCTGGGCCTGTGCGCTGCTGAAGGTGATGCATACGCTGGTGTATATCCGTAACAGCCCACTGTACAAGTATCACGCGCAAGCCAGCGAAACAATCCTGTCCCGCTTCCGGGAAATTCTGTATCCGGAAGAGGACGGCACGGTGACGCTACAGGGGCTTCAAGGCCGCTTTCTCAAGTTGTACGCCTTTGAGGCCAAGCACCATAAGCCGCGTGAAAGCATCCTGATCAAGCTGCTCTGTAAAAAGGAAAACGTAGCCGAGAATGTCTGGGACTTGGTGGGCGTGCGGATGGTGACGTTCCATCCGGCGGAAGCCATCCTGGCCGTGGATATCCTGCGGGAACAGAAAATCATTCTTTTCCCCAATATCATTCCCAGTCGCTCGCGCAATACATTGATTGACTTTGAACACTTCCGGGAGCTTTATGAAAAGCAGCTCAAGGCATTTCGCCTGGGTGAAGTGACGCTGGAAGAGATGCAGGAAATCTTCAAGACGAACGAGTTCAATATTCCCCAATCGGTTCCGGTGAACCAAAACCCGCTGAGTTCGCCGCAGTATCGTTCGCTGCATATTACCTGCCGGCAGTTGCTGCGAGTGAAACCGGACAGCACGCTTGCGGAAACCCGGTTTGCTTTCCCTTACGAAATCCAGATTTTTGACAAGGAAAGCTACCTGGAAAGCAAGATTGGTCTGGGCGCGCATGCCAGCTATAAGCAGCGGCAGTTGTTTGCCGCACGGCGTCGCGTGCTGGGTAGCCTGCTAATCCACCCGAACGAAATCCATCCGGAGTCTGATCAGCGCTAATGTAGTGATATCAAGGCTCCGCTGTCTTCTTGGCGTGATTTTGGAATCCCTGCTATAGTATCCTCAATGAGTCATCAGAGAGGATGGATTGCCGATGCACGTCATTGTGGATTTGTGTGTGATACCGCTGGGCGTTGGTGTTTCTGTTTCCACGTATGTGGCGGAGTGCGAAAAAATCATTAAAGCGGCAGGACTAAAGTCGCATCTACACGCCTATGGAACCAATATTGAGGGCGAGTGGGAGCAGGTATTCTCGGCAATCCGCCAATGTCATGAGAGATTGCATGGTATGGGCGCGCCGCGTATTTCCACCACCATCAAGCTAGGCACTCGAACGGATCGTCATCAGACGATGGATGATAAAGTTTCCAGTGTTGAACAAAAACTGAAGTAAGTTTAGTTTTTTATAGAGGAAAGCAGTCATTCGTCTGATGGCTGCTTTTTTAGTATACACGCGCTTATTTTTTGAGGCCTTTTAATTGGCCGTCATAATCTTCGCCGCCAATAAAGATTTTATACCGGCCAGTTTTGGGGTGTTTCAGAATTTTAACCTCTGAATTTCTGCTGTCGCTATCTTCCTTTTCATGGCATTGAAAAGACAGCCCGTTGGTAAACTGGATGACTTTGCCGGGGGTGCAGCCGGTAAATGAGCCTTTGACACTTGTTTTCCGCCATAATTTATAGCCTTCCCGGTATGCGTCGGCCAGATCATCCTCCGCCCATACATAAGTCGTAATTAAGCAAAATGCAGATAAAACGGCCAAATATTTAAAATTCATCTTGGACCTCACCTCACCAATACGAGTACCACGCTATCAAAATCCGGAATGTTCGTCCTTACCGTATTGGGCTATTTGGAAGGTTGAAAATAGGAGTGAGTGACTCATCGGTTTACTGAACCATCTGTGAAATTGGAATGGTTTTGGGAATTTCCTGAATGGTGACAACGGGTTCCGTTTCTGTTGGCAAGCCTTGGGGGAGTTCGTAAATATGGTATACGTCCCCTTCCTGGCAGGCCAGGTGAAGCATGCCGGATTGCAGTTTTTCCATATCTTCCGGAATAAACAGCAAATAGGCGCCGGTATGCAAAATCACGGCTGCCTCATGACCCATATCGCTTAATTCCAGTCGGCCATCCCCGCGCCAGACGAAAAAGTCCTGCTCGTCGAGAGAAATCATGTGATAACGCTGCGTGGTGTCGTAGCGTATGTATTGCCCTGTCCGCAGGATTTTTCGGCTCATTGGCGAACCTTCACGGTTTCTTTCGTTGCTCCTGAAAGCAGGATAGCAGGGCATGATTCATTTTTCCGCTGCCCTGTCGGGTAATGCAAATTTTAAAGCGGAAGTAATGCCCTGATAGTCGAAAGAGTGAATTGCCTTTTGCAGCGCATGCGCTACGATATCAACATTTGATACAGTTAGTGGGGGAAGCGATGATGGCCTATCAGGGATTGAGAATTGCCCGGAGTATTTTGTTCAGAGTTTTTCTGATTGGTTTTCTGTTTTTAATCCTGGCCTGGTTTTGTCTGATTTTCGGCAAAGCCTATTGGACGGATTTGCTCATGGTAAAGTGGCACATAGGCAATCCCGCGCTGATTGATATTCTGATCATTGCGTTTTTTGCCCTGGCAAAATTTGTGTTGTTCTTTTATGTTCTGATTCCGGCCATAGCCATTTCCTGGACGCTTTGCAAACTGGACAAGCAGCAGGCGTAATGACCGAATTTTGATGGCAGGATGCTTTTAGAAGAAACGAAAATTTAATCGTTTTTACAACGCATCTGTTTCTGCTATATTAGCCCCGTTGACGTACCGAAAAATTGCATGACTGCGCCGGGGAAACGACGGATGTACAAGTGGTTGTTTCATATTGGGCTTGCCCTGTGCCTTGGCCTACCGTTTTTGACGACTGTTGCGCAAGCGGAAGGAGAGGACGATCCCCTCTGGAATAAACCGTCTTACGAGAAAAAGATTATTCAGATTGGTCAGCGGATTTTAAAGGCCAATCATATTCAGGAACAGATTGAATTTCACTATATCCCCAAGGATGTTAGAAACGCGGCGGCGGCCCATTCAGGGCAACCCAACACGGTGTATGTGTGGAAGGATATGCTGGATGTCATTTCCAGCGATGATGAGCTGGCGGCGATTTTGAGCCATGAGATCGCCCACATCATGAAGCGGCATCAGGGCAAGGCATTGGCCCGAAAAATTCCCGTCCGTATTGGCGGCGCTTTGCTGGCTGGGACGTTGGCCGGGGTGACGATTTACACAACCGGCGGGTTGGCAACGCCACTGGTTGCGCCTTTGGTGAAAACGGGCGTTCGAGCGGTGGAAGCCCCGATGCAGCGGAGTTTGGAACGTGAAGCGGATTTGGTGGGTTTGGATTATCTGGTGAATGCAGGCTATAATCCGCTCGCCATGGAAACCATTTTCCGAAACGGTGGCAACGGCGATGCCGGACCCTTTACCCGGATGTTTCTCGATCACCCGGTGGGGACGAAACGGCTGGCGTACATTCATGAAGCCATTCAGCAGAAATATCCCCAGTTCCTGCAGGATTCTTCTCCACAGCAGAAACCGGCCGATATTCCCGCAGATGCATCTGTTCATGTGGTGGAGCAGCTGACAGCCGAACAGTCAGCGACAACCGTTAAAGAAGAGAAAGCGACCGTTGTTCTTGAAACAGCAGCCAGCGAACAAGGTGAGCCGGTGACTCCTGTATCGGGCGAGACAAAAGATCTACTCCGGAACACGCCGGAGGTGGCCCAAAAGAACATTCCAGTGGAGACAACGGAAAAGGCAGTTCCAATTGATAGAGACAGCAAAGTTGGTATCACACAAACAGTTGCTGAATCGCGCTCACAGCCGACCAATCCAGAAGAGGCAATGCGAACCGTGACGAAAGCACCGGCTGTGAATCAAAAGGTAAACCCCAAAAAAGAAAACGTCCCCGCCTCTCAAGCGGCAATTGCAGCGTTGAGCGTTCAAGAGCGCGTAAACCATCAAAGAAATACGGTTTCCAGCAAAATGGCTGAAGAACCGTCG